>SDRK01000004.1:28501-30650 GCA_007845205.1 TM7 phylum sp. oral taxon 350 | reverse complement strand
AGATTATAAAAATAGACCCCTAAAGGTCTATTTTTATTTTCTTATTAATAAATTCCTATTAACAGCTATATTGCTTAAGCAATAGATTCAATTTGAATTCTTGTGTACTTTTGGCGGTGACCATTCTCTTTATGAACACGTTTTTTAGCTTTATAACGAATCACGCGAATTTTATCACCTTTAACTAATTCTTCTACTACTTTAGCTACAACCTTAGCACCTTTTACGGTTGGTGTGCCAACAGTAGTTTTCTTACCATCGGTAACCAACAATGCATCAAGCTTGAGCTCTTTTGTTCCTTCTTGGAGGAGGTCCACCAATAGGGTCTCTTTTTCAGCAACAAGATATTGCTTGCCACCGATCTTAACGATTGCTTTTTTCATCTAGTTCCTTAATTTAGTTTTTCTAGATGTTAATTCTAACATCTATTACCATAAATTGCAATTATTTGTATGCGTCCGAGCATATTCTGGACTCTTTTTACAGTCCTCTATAATAGCCTGCTTTATTGATCTACTTAGCTTTTTATTTTTTTAATCTAAATACTTGTTAATGTTTGAACTAAGTTTATTTTATACGTCCCTGCTGGAGTTTTCTTAGGTACGTATTGTTTTATCTGGATGCCTGTAATTGCCCCACGCCAAAACTGATTTGTAGCTCCTGAATATCTTGCAATATCTACAGCATAATTTGTTTTATTAAAAGTTACTGGTGAACCAAAGATGATCGTTCCGCTTACCGATCCTGTAATATTAGTTAACATTGAACCTGAAGCATCTATAGTCATCACGCCAGTAGATGGATTACCATTAGCCTCAAAAGTGTGATTATCTGCAGATTTCCAAACATCATTAGAAGATTTCATAGATAAAGTTAAAGACCAGTTATTAGTAGCTCCTGGATTATCTACAATAATTCTTGAACCAGCTTTTCCATAGGTACCAGCACTCTGTACATCCTGGTTCGTTAAAAGAACATCAGACATCCTGACTTTTGGAGCGGTTATAAGCGGTGTGCCATCTAAAACGTGTCCAGGTTTTTCATCATCTTGATACACATTAATATGATTTGGTCTAATCTGTTGTTTTAGATTCAAATCAGCCGCACTAACAGATGGTGCGATAATTACCGAAGAGATTACGGAAGCAAATACCATAACCTTAATCAGTTTCTTCATTTTGACTCCTATTTTAGGAACTTTTTTGTTGTTTATATTTTTAAATGTTTGTTTTTTGACCTTGCTACAACTAAAGGTAGCTCTAATATCTACCTTTAGTTTAGCATAAGCTAAATATTTTCTCTATTTAATCTTATTTAATTTAATTATTCTTTGTTTTTTTGCTTTTTTATTTATAATTCTCTTTATTTTTTACTAACTTCTAAGCTAATTTTTAGTTCTTCTTTATTTACTTTAACCACTTCTTTATATTTAAAGGATTTTTTGGATAGATCAATAGCTAAGACTTCTTGCATAATCAAATCTTTATGCGTCTTAATGGCTTCTTTAAGCTTCTCAGATTCAGTATCTAAACTAAGACTTATTCGATCATCCACATTTAGTCCAGCTTTCTTGCGGGCTGCCTGAACAAAACGAATTACTTCTCTTGCACGGCCTTCCGCAAGCAATTCATCTGTTAATGTTAGGTCTAAGGATAAAGTATCACCCAACTTTACTTCCTTAACGTTCAATTCCTCTTTCATAATATCTTCGAAGTTTACGAAGTTACCATTCTTTGGAATTGTTACAGAAGCCAATGGCTGACGTACCTTTAGCTGATTCTTTGCTCTAACCGACAAGCATTCATTTACATAACTTCTTACGGTCTCCATTTCAGCCACGACTGCTTCATTAACATGTCCTGCTGATTTCCAATCTTCCAAGTGAACACTCTCTTTACCAGTTAATTTCTTAAAGAGCTCTTCGGCTAAGAATGGTGTAAATGGTGCTAATAGATAGCTCAACCTTACTAAAACATAATGTAATGTTTTGTAAGCATCGTTCTTATCTTCTTTTTCATCGCTCTTCCAGAAACGACGACGAGAACGTCTGACATACCAGTTAGAAGCATCTTCAATAAATGGAATAATGGATCTAGTTGCATTTGGAAGATCATATTTATCCATATTATCTTCAACTATTTTTACCACT
>SDRK01000004.1:0-28492 GCA_007845205.1 TM7 phylum sp. oral taxon 350 | reverse complement strand
AATCTTGATACCACCCAAATATCTAGCGGATTCTTTAAGTCCTTAATAGGATCATCTAGATTTCCGTCCCATTGCCAATTATCTACTTCAGCATACATCGTAAAGAAATCATACATGTTCCAAATCATATTAAGTTTACGATTTACATCAGCAACTTCTTTATCTTGCAAGATGAAATCTTCAGCATTTAATAATGGACTAGACAACAAAGTATATCTCAAGCTATCTGCCGAATACATGTCCATTAAAGTATTAGGGTCGGTGTAGTTGCCATAGCTTTTGGACATCTTTCGACCATCATTACCCATAATATTTCCAGTTACAACAACATTCTTAAAGGCATTGTGGCCAAATAAACCAACATTGACTGCATGTACATAGTAAAACCATGCTCTAACCTGACCAACATATTCAACAATAAAGTCACCTGGGAAATTAGCTTCAAATTTTTCAACGTTTTCAAATGGATAATGGAACTGTGCAAATGGCATTGATCCACTTTCAAACCAACAGTCCATAACTTTATCTATCCTCTGGTAAGTCACGCCATCTAGCTCAAATGTGACGTCATCAATCCATGGACGGTGATAATCTTTCAATCTCTTACCGGATAATTCATAAAGTTCATCAAAGCTACCAACAACTTTAATATGTTCTTTTCCGTCTTTATCTACACCTTTCCAAACTGGCATTGGCGATGCCCAGAAACGATCCCTAGACAAGTTCCAATCTGGCGCCATTTCAATGTTCTTTTCAAAACGACCATGCTTAATATGTTCAGGAAACCAATTAATGTTATCCGAATTCTCTTTTAACATATCTAAACGCATACTTGCGATATCCATAAACCAAGATGGATGTGCACGATACATTAATTTTGTTCCACAACGGTGACAATGTGGATAAGAGTGTTTAATGTATTCAATCTTCCAAACAATGCCTCGCTCTTTCAAGGTTTTTGCAATGTCTTTATTTACATCCCAAATCAAAGAACCTAACCACTCACCTTCTGTATATACACCTTTTTCATCTAAGACATGCACTACAGGAATGTGATGTTTCTGTGCCATGTTAAAGTCATCTTCACCATAAGCAGGCGCAATATGAACAATTCCTGAGCCATCTTCTGACGATACAAAATCTTCTGCCCAAATCTTGTGAGCGTTTTTACCACGATTCTCGCCAAGTAGTGGCTTATATTCTCGACCAACTAATTCTTCACCATCGAACTGCTTTAGAAGATCGTATTTAACTGGCTGATGCTTTTCATCGACTAAAACTTTTTCAAGCAAGTCTCTTGCCACTATAAAGTTTTCACCGTTAACTTTAACTTCGGCATAAACCAAATTCTTATTAATTGCTAAGGCAGTATTAGCGGCTAAAGTCCAAGGTGTAGTCGTCCAAGCAAGTAAGTAAACTTTTTCTTTATCTGAATAAATATTATCCTCACCTTGTTTTGGCTTTAATTCAAACTTTACAAAAACGCTTGGATCGGTAATGTCTTTATATGCACCAGCATCCATAGTAACTTCAGCTTTAGAAAGTGGAGTTGAATCCTGAGTACAATACATCAAGACTTTTTCGCCCTCATAGACCTTACCGTCTTCATAGAGCTTCTTAAATGCCCACCAAACAGATTCAATGTAATTATTGTCCATTGTCTTATAGGCACCCTTAAAGTTAACCCATCGGCCGATCCGATCAATAGTATCTTCCCAAAGACTACCAGTCTGAGTCATATTTTCTCGACAAGCACTAATGTATTTCTCAAGTCCAAGCTCTAAGATCTGATCTTTTCCTTTAATGCCTAACTTCTTTTCAGTATAAACTTCTGCTGGAAGACCATGACAATCCCAACCCCAAGTGCGCTCTACCCGATGACCTTTCATCGTCTGGTATCTAGGCACAACGTCTTTAATAATAGAGCTTAAAAGAGTTCCGTGATGTGGCACACCAGTAATAAATGGAGGACCATCGTAAAAAACATAAGAATTACTTTCCGGTCGATTTTTTACCGATTTCTTAAATGTGTCATTTTCTTTCCACCATTTAACCAAATCTTTTTCATATTCGATTGGTTTACGTCTGGTTCCGGCTTTAAATTTCATAGTCTCTCCTTTTATATTTTTAAAATAAAAAAACCATCTCTTTTGTTATCAGAATCCATAAGGACGGTACCATCTGATTTCCAAAAGAAATGGTTCTTTTAGCTCTTAATTATCGGCTATATCGTTGCTCGTCACGCTAGGTTCTACTCTTTGAAAACAAATCCAAATTTCTTCCTAGTTGCATTCGTAGCTGATAACTACTATCCCAAAAAGGTCGCATCTAACCCTATTATAATAAAAAAGTTAGTTATGTAAATATTAGAAAATTCACATAACTAAACCCTAAAAATAAACTTAAAAATAAACTTCTATAGATAATTAATAATAATCACTGACAAAAATAGCACTAAAATTGCTACCATTAGCATTAAGTCATAGCCCTTATTACAAAAGCTTTTTAGCTTGTTACTCATACTCTTATTGAGATAAAGATTAGCTTCAAGGATATTGATTCTAAGTAGCATGAAGAAAGCAATTAAGGTTGTTACCTGTACACTTAGACACCAAGGACATAAGAAATGAATAGCAGTTACGCTGATATAAAACAAAATAAAAGCATAAATTACGCCACCAAAGTAGCCAATTTGCGCCATAAACATAAATAAACGTGGGAATTTCACCTTCATTAAAAGAGCTACTGCAAAAGTTATCATGATGCCGGCAGACACTAGTCCTAAAAAGCTATTTGGAAAACCAAACATTTCAGCTGTGGGATGTGACATCACGCTAGAACAACTTAAAAATCCACCTAAATCACAACCTAAATTACCAGATACTGATCCATCTCGAGCAATCTTTAAAGAATCAATAGATAACTCAAGTGAAGCGAAAAATATTACTATTGACGAAATAAACATCAAAATAATCGGAATTAAATATTTATCCGTTAAATTCAATTCTTTTAGAAGTTTTTTTAGCATACTTTATTTAATCCTAGTGAGCATAATACAAAATTTCATTAATCATTGGAAAAGTCTTTCCAGACCAAGTAGCAAGTGCCGATCCACTATCTTCTCTTCTTGCTAAAAAGGTTGGATATTCATAAATACCATATGATTCACAAAGACTAATACCTTCTGGCGTATCAGGATCAATAATTTCAAGTTCAACACCGGATTGACTCTTAATATCTCTTAAATACGTTTCAAGCTCTGTTCCATATTCACTATTAGTACGCCCAATAACAACCACTGACATTATTTTCTATCCCCACTCTTTTTCTCTTGATTTTTTCGCCTTTCAGCTAAGATTGATTCAAACTCATCTAAAGTTTTAAATTTTCTATAAACTGAAGCGAATCTAACATAAGCTACCTCGCTAACATCTGCTAAACAATCAAGAACAATATCGCCAATTTGCTTAGAGGTTATTTCGTTTTCACCAATGTCATAAACTAACTCTTCTACACGGTTTATAACCTGTTCTTCTTCAAGTTCAGAACTAAAGAACTTACCAACCGATCTACTAATAGCGATCGCAAGCTTATCCCGATCGAAAAGCTCCCGATCACCTGTTGATTTAATTACTGCTAAATGAGGTTTTTCAATTCTTTCATAAGTAGTAAATCTAGTACCATCTGGCGCTTCTCTACGTCGACGAATTGCCCGGCCATCACTAACTTCGCGTGATTCTAAAACTCTACTATCGCCAATACGAATAATTCTGCTCATTAATTTTATTTATTCTTTCTTCCTCTAATACGTCTTAAGAAAGCTGGACGTTCAAAATCATCTTCACCACCAAAGGACTCTTCCGTTTTATTACTGGTTGGAATATCTTTTGAAAAATCATTATCATCAACATTTGCACCCCACATAGAAGGAGCTTCGTCTTCCGTTAAAGAACCCATAGGAGAGCTGTTTGTCGTATCATGGCTTGGCATTTCATCTAGTTTAATGCTGTTTACAACGTCATCTGAGATTGGTTTTACTTCTTCTTTTGGTGTAGATAGTGAGTCATAAGAAGCATAAGTTGAATTAAATCCAGTTGCCACAACAGTAATTACTAATTCGTCTTCCATTTCTGGTCGTACAGATACACCAAAGATGATATTTGCATCTGGAGATACCGAGTTGGTAATCACACCAGCAGCTTCATTTACTTCATCCATGCTCATATCATAACCACCAGTAACGTTAAATAGCACACCTTTTGCACCATCTACCGATACTTCTATTAATGGTGATTCAATTGCCTGTTGAGCAGCCTGTACAGCTCGGTCTTCGCCAGAAGCACGCCCAATACCCATAAGAGCAGAACCAGCGTTTGACATAACCGCCTTTATATCAGCAAAGTCTAGGTTAATCGTGCCATTATTAGTAATTAATTCGGAGATTCCCTGAACACCTTGTCTTAACACATCATCAGCAATCTTAAAGCATTCAAGTAATGGAGTAGAACGATCGATAGCGTGAAGTAAACGTTGATTCGGAATCGTAATAATCGTATCAACAGCAGCACTTAAGTTTGAAATAGCAAAGTTAGCATTTTCTTCACGTCTTTTACCTTCAAACTCAAAAGGTCTAGTAGCAACACCAACTACTAAAATTCCCTGATCTTTAGCAGCACGAGCGACAACGTGTCCCGCACCAGAGCCAGTACCACCACCAGCACCAATGGTAACAAAAACCATATCAGCACCCTTAACGGCCTCATTAATCTCATCGATAGATTCAAGAGCTGCTGCTTCTCCAACCTTTGGATCAGCACCCGCTCCAAGTCCATTTGTACTATTCTTACCTAAATGAACTTTCTTTGTTGCTTTTGAACTATGAAGTGCTTGTGCATCAGTGTTCATGGCAATAAATTCAACATTCTGAAGACCAGCATCAATCATACGATTTATAGCCGCACCTCCAGCGCCACCAACACCAATAACCTTAATCTTGGCGAAATTTTGTACTTCAGATGGTTGTACTTCTGGCATAATTTCCGTTTTTCTCCCTATCTATTACTAAAATTAGTATATCATCTTAATCTGTTATTAATTATTTAAAACGTTTAAATAACTTAGAAAATAGTCCCGGTTTGTCTGAAAAATCCTCAGCTAATGCATCAGGAGCTTCAGCACTCACCATCATTAGCCCAACTACTGTTGCATATTTAGGATCTTCAATCTGATCGCCCAAGCCACCTAGATTACTAGGCATTGCAACTTTGGCAACAACATTTAATTCTTGTTTAGCAATTTCAGTAATACCTTTAGTATTTGCTACACCGCCAACTAGTACGACACCGCTTGGCAATTTTCCAGCATAGCCTGCTTTTTTAAGAATTTTTTGAACTTGTTCAAAAATCTCTTCTAACCTGATCGCTACAATATTATTTGCCTCGTCTAAATTAAATTGGTAATCATTACCTTCAAATTTAAAGATAATATCACCTTTCTCATTATGCTCTGATACATCTATATACTTTAGCTTAATCGCTTCAGCCACTTCAGGTTCAACATGAAGCCCCATAGCTAAATCATTAGTAATATGTCTACCACCTAATTCAACCACACCGGTGTAACGCAAATCATCTTCTTCATAGACTGCTACGCTAGTGGTTGATTCACCAATATCAACAAGCGATACACCATTATCTACTTGAGATGAAGTGAGGACAGCTTTTGCAGCCGCTACGGCATTTGGCATGATCTTTGAAGTCTTTATATCAATCTGAGCTAAAGTGTCTTTCAAACGATTAATATATGAATTAAGTCCAGTAACTACTGTAAAGTTAGCATCCAATCTATTACCAGTTAAACCTTTAACATCTCTAAGCCCCGACTGGCCATCTAAGCGATATTCGTGTGGCACTACTTCTAAGACTTCCTGATTTACCGGTACTCTGCCTGTGATAGAATTATCTGCCAGACGATCCAAGTCTTCCTGATCAATCTCATGATTCTGTGAAGCAAGAGCTATCATACCATCAGATTTAATACTTACAATATGTGAGCCATTAATACCAACTACAAGATTATTAATTCGAAAACCACAATTCTGTTCAGCATTATTTACAGCAAGATCAATTGCATCAATAACTGAGTTAGAATCAACGATCTGACCTTTTCTAACCCCTTTACTTTTAGCTTCCCCTACACCGACAATAGACAAAGCGCCTCGTGTCGCATCTTGAGAAGCGATTAAACATCTTACACTCGAAGTACCTATGTCGAGTCCAACGGCATATTTAGTTGTTTCTTGCATAATGTAATTATATAACGCTTAAGACTATTTTTACAGCATTCTTATGCTTTATCAGATGGCCAAAGAGTTAAGATCTCTACACCATTTTCAGTAATTAAAACTGTGTGCTCGAAATGAGCGGATAAAGATCCATCTTTCGTGCAGATAGTCCAACCGTCTTCTCGATTCACTCTAATTGCTGCACTACCTAAAGTTGCCATTGGTTCAATAGCAATCGTATCTCCAACGTCTAATTTAAAACCTCGTCTTGGTTTACCATAATTAGGAACTTCTGGTTCTTCATGCATTGTTTTAGAAATACCATGCCCAACCAACTCTTTAACAATACCTAATTTGCCGTTTTTTAATTCTTTTTCAACAGCAGCGCTGACATCACCAACATAGCGATCGCCCGCATGATTAAGAGCTTCGATACCAGCATACAAGCTACGCTCTGTGGTATTTAATAGATGCTTTACGGATCCCTTTGGTTCTTCACCAACAACCATCGTAAAAGCCGAATCCGTCATCATGCCCTTATAGGTAATAACCATGTCGAAGCTAACTACATCCCCTGTTTCAAGCGGAATGTCTTTTGGCGTGCCATGAACGATCTCATCATTAACTGAAATACAAATTACCCCAGGAAAATCAACTTCCTTGTCCTTATAAGAAGGATGAGCACCTCTTTTTTTAATCTCATTTTCAACCCAAGCATCAATTTCTTTACCAGTCATACCTGGCTTAACATAAGCTTTTAGATCTTTTAAAATGCTGGCTAAAACTTTACCGCCTTCTCGCATTGCCTCAATTTCAGCTGGTGTTTTTATATAATTTTGCATGCTTCTAGCTCCTCAACAATCCGATCATGTACTTGGCCTACTGTACCAACACCATCTATATGAGTAATTTTTACTCCTCTGTCAGCAAAATGCGACAAAACTGGATAAATCTCTTTTTGGTAAATAGCAATTCTCTTATCTATAACTTCAGGTAAATCATCTACTCGACCACGAATTTTCAACCGATTATGAAGTTCTGCTCGTGGAACCTCTAAGGAAATAATTAGCTTGACGTCACGATGACATTTAATACTTGCTTCATCGGTAAGCCAGATTGCTTGAGATAATTCTCTTGGAAAACCATCTAAAATCACATTAGGTATATCACAAGCCCGATTTAAAGCTTCGCCCATTAACCGATTTACTGTCTCGGTAGTTACTAGATTACCCGTACGCATCTGCTTTAAAACTTCAATATCTTTACTGTCTCTAAGTAATTGACCAGCAGATAACCAGCGCCAACCAAACCTAGCAGCCAATATTTGCCCCTGAACGCTTTTACCAGCCCCAGCCGGTCCAAAAAAAACAATCATAGATCTATTCCCCTATTCTTTTTTAGCTAGTTAGTTAATTTTTCTTTAACTTTATCGGATAAAAGTTTGCCATCTACAGCTGATCCAAGTTCGGATTTTAAAGCTCCAATCACTTTGCCCATGCCTTTAATATCGCTAACTTCTAGTTCTTTAATTTTGTCATCAATCTTTTTAATAAGTTCAGCTTCAGAAATTTTTTCTGGAAGATATTCTTCCATAATTGCCGCTTCTTTTAGTTCCTGATCAGCAGCCTCTTTACGATTGTTTTCTAAATAAATACTTGCGGATTCTTTACGTTTTTTTACTTCACGCACAATAACATTTTCAATCTCGGAATCACTTAAACCAGCTTCGCGTTTTTTAGAAGCAATTTCTTCATACAAAACAGCTGATTTTATAGCGTTTAGTACTTCACCGCGAAAACGATCGCCGCTCAATAGAGCGGCCTTAAAATCATCTTGAATCGTTTGCTTTAAAGACATCTGTTAACGAACTCCTAAACGAATTTTTTGAGTCTTTTCTGCTTTTCGTTCTTTACGAATAATTGCTTTTTCGCGTCGTTCTGTTTTTGAAACAGGCTTAGAAAATCTCATCGAAGCTTTAGCAGCGGATAAAACACCACTTTGCAAAACCTTACGGTTAAAGCGACGAATAATGTTTTCGTTTGCTTCTCTCTCGTCTTTACGTGTTACTTGTACCATATCAGCTAAATTCTAACATTTTTCAGGGGTTTTCGCAATCTTTTGCCCTCACAATAAGATAAAGCATCCCATTAACCAAAATTTTATCTTTCCATTCATTTTTTAAAAGTGAGATTCTAATATCTACAGTGTCTTGCTCATCAAAAATAAAAGTCTCATCAAAGTTAAATTTAACAGCCGATATTCTATTTCCTTTTTTATCCTGCAAAAGGTATCTTACATGGTTTTTATCTTTACCCATCAGATATTTCTTTAAAATCCTTAAAGATCTTATCTCAAAAACAGGTTCACTATTCTCATTACCAAAAGGTTCTAAATCGCTAATTAAATTTAGTAGTTCTAAATCTATACCTTCTAACGATTCAAGTACTAGATCAGCTTGTTTAATTAAATATTTTTCCTGATCTTTCAACTTTAATGTTTCATAATATTCATTTACTAAATTCCTAAAATTAGGAATATTATCAGTCTTTAAAGTTACTCCAGCCGCTAACTTATGGCCACCACCTTTTTCTATTACCCGACTAGCATATTTAATACCTTCACCAACACTAAAGTCACCGTAGCTTCTAGCCGATCCCTTTGACAAGCCACCAGCCATCTCTTCTAAAATGTAAGTTGGCTTTTTAAATTCCTCAACTAATTTAGAGGCGACAATACCAATCACTCCATGATTCCAGCCCGTTTGACTAACAACTAAAACTTTTAGATCAGATTGTTTTTCAGCTTCTATTTCTGCTTGCTTTAATATTTTTTCTTGAATTAATTTACGTTCATTATTTAAATTATTTAATTCTTCTGCCATATCAAGAGCGGATCTTAAATCTTTTGTAAGTAAAATATCTAAAGCCAATCTAGCAGTTTTTAACCTTCCAGTAGCATTTAATCTTGGTCCAATCTTAAAACCGATATCAAAAGTGTTAATATTTGGAAGATCAATCCCTGATGATGCAATCAAAGCTTTAATGCCTTCCCTTTTTGATACCTTAAGAACTTTTAATCCGTAGCTTACTAACATTCGATTTTCGCCACTAAGCGGTACAATGTCACACACTGTACCAAGAGCTACAAAATCCAGTAACCATTTTTCTTGGCCATTATCCAAACCTTTGAGTTCAGTCATTAAAGCCTGCACTAATTTAAATGCCACGCCAACCCCAGCAAAGTCCCGATAAGGATAAGAATGGTCTTTTCTCTTTGGATTAATTACCGCTATAGCTTTTGGATGCTGATCAGCCACATTATGATGATCCGTTATAATCACATCAATTCCTAACGAATTAGCATGGTCTACCTCTTTATGCGACAAGCTTCCGGTATCTACCGTCACAATGAGATCAGCCTGCATTTCTTTTATCCGATCAACAGAACCAATAGTAAGGCCATATCCTTCAATGAATCTATTTGGTATATAGACCTCTACATCTTTAAATCCAAAAGCCTCAAAAGCGTTATAAAGAACACAAGAAGCAGATAATCCGTCAATATCGTAATCACCATAAATCACAATTTTTTGTTTTTTTAAAGAAGCTTCTTTAATCCGCTTTACTGCCTTTTCCATGTCTGGCAATAAAAAAACATCACCAAAACTTTGATACTTTGGATGCAAAAAAGAATCCCGGTCGTTAATCTTACGGGATTTTAATAGCTGGTCAAAAATATCATTAGCCTTGGATGTCATTTATCGTATTTGTCGAACGATCATTATTAGAACTTGCTATATAACCGCTTCTTCTTGTGCGATTTGGCGAAGATAGTTGCTGAGTTTTAATAACCATCCCTTGAAGCTCTTTAAAAATAATAAATTGTTTATTAGTGTAATAGATTTTCGTATTACCCTTTTTCTCACTCTTTAAGAAACCAACTTTTTCAAGTTTTCTTAGCTCTCTTTGAATATTGCCTGGATCTTCTTTAATAATGTTCGAAAGTCCTCTAACATGAGTCTTAAAATCAGGATATTTCGCATAAACAATAACTATCTTTCTACGAACACGCGAAACAATAAATACATCAAGCATGGAGCCTCTGTCTTCCCCTTTTTCTTATCTCTTATTGTTATATATTTTACAACTTTAAAATTTTTAGAGCAATCGTTATCATTGCCAATTTATAATAATATTATTAATTTTCTTAACAGTATCTTCATGGGATGGGATGTCATTTTCATCATAATAATGGTCAGTCGACATGTAATTCTCTTTAACATCTAAAACATGTACTTCATCTGCCAAGATGTGTACTTTATCGATCGCTGGAACGGATGAGATTGGAGACGCAACAATTAGTCTCTGGTAATAAATTGGCTTTAAAAATTCTAAAGCCACATCTAAAACCGCTCCATCCTTTAGACCGTCTGATACTAAAATAATATTTCTTCCTTTTAACATTTCAACGTCAATCGTACCGCCATCACCAATTAGGCGATTAATGCGCTGAAAAGCTTCACGCTTTTTTTCTTCTAAATATCCATGAAATTCTGTGGTATATCCTTCTTTTTGCCCATCCGAAAAATCACTGTTATAAGTGAATTGTCCAGATTGTGAGACACTACCAAAAGATAGACCTTCCCCAGGCACATCAATTTGCTCACTAACTAATAAATTTAATATGCAGTGTAATCCAGCTGCTATTTGCTCGCCTACTAGTACCCCACCGTCATCAAGGGCGACAACCGCACAGTCTTCATAACGGTATTTCATTAATTCTTCTAGTAAAAGTTTTCCAGCTTCAGCTCGATTCTTATAATACATACACCCTGATTTTATCAGATATAATTAACTACATGTACTACTACAAGGTCTTATCCACCCTAAGTATCCCAAATGGTGATTCTTTTTTAACATATAGTTTTAAAGACCTACTTCAAAATGGACAAGTAGTTAAAGTTCCTTTTGGCAAAAAAACCGCTTATGCAGTAGTTTATAAAAAAACTAAAAAACCAGATTTTGACACTAAAGATATTTTAAAAACTTATGTTTTTTTCATAAATGAAAAGTTCCTTAAAACACTACTTCTTATGGCAAATTATTACCAAGCACCGATTAATCAATGTATTAAATTAGCCCTTCCTAAAGATCTAGATAAAAAAAGACGTAACACAAAAAAAGAAAATCATTCTTTAAAAGAAAAAAATATCAAAGATTTACTTTTATCCGAACAACAATTAGAAGCTATTGATAAAATTAAAAAATCTCAAAAAAATACCACCATCTTGCACGGTATTACGGGCTCTGGAAAAACAAATGTTTACATCAAATTAATATCAGAACAACTAAAAAACAATAAGTCAGCTTTGCTTATCGTTCCTGAAATTGCTTTAACTACTCAGCTAGAAGATACTCTAAAAGAATATTTTAAAGACCAAGTTCTAACTTACCACTCTTCGCATACCGAGGCTATGAAATTTAAAATCTGGGAAAAAGTAGTTACCTCTAAAACACCATTAATAATATTAGGAGCTAGATCTAGTTTATTTTTGCCAGTCAATAATCTAGGCATTGTTATCATCGATGAATTCCATGAACCAAGCCTAAAGCAAGAAGCAAATCCTAAATATCAAACACAGCGCGTTGCGGCAATACTTGCTAAAGAAAACAATATTAAACTCATTTTAGGATCGGCTACGCCATCGATTGTCGATTACCATCTTGCAAAAACCGGAGCTGGACAAATCATCGAAATGACTAAAAAAGCTTCAGAATCTTTCAAAAAACCCTCTATTGAAGTTATCGATATGCGTAAAAAAGATAATCATTCTCAAATTCCTTACTTGTCTCCTAACCTCCTTAACTCTATTGATCAATCACTTAAAAACAACGAACAAGTCTTACTCTATTTAAACCGCAAAGGTTCAGCTACGATTACACTTTGCAAGAACTGTGGTTGGACGCATTTATGTTCACATTGTCACATCCCAACTGTTCTTTATATAGATAAAAACAAGCTTCTTTGTAATATTTGTGGTAGAAGCTATAAGATACCAACATCTTGTCCAGAATGTAAAAGTGTCGAAATCTTTCACCGTGGCGTAGGCACTAGAATGTTAGAAAGCGACCTTAAAGCACTTTACCCTAATAAGAAGATTGCTCGTTTTGATTCAGACAACAACCTAACAGATAGCCTTCACAAGCGTTACCATGATCTAAAAACTGGAAAAATCGATATCATAATTGGTACGCAAATTGTTGCAAAAGGTTTAAATCTTCCAAGATTATCTACTTTGGGAATCGTCCAAGCAGACAGCGGATTAAAATTACCAGATTTTTCAACAAACGAACGCGTCTTCCAATTAATTACCCAAGCTATTGGTAGAGTTGGGCGCACTAATAAAGATTCTCGAATTATTCTTCAGACTTACGATCCAAGTAATGAAATTATTAAACTTGCCAGCCAAAGCGACTATTTAAACTTTTACCAAGAAGAAATAATAAATAGAAAAAAACTTGGTTTTCCACCTTTTAGGTTCCTATTAAAAATAACTACTAATTATAAAACCGAAAAAGCTACCATTTTTAATATTAAGAAACTTAAAAAACTCATTTTAGATTTAAACTTAAATGTCGATATTTTCGGACCAGCACCAGAGTTTTATGAATTAATTGGCGGTAAATACCATTGGCAAATTATTATCAAAGCCAAAAATAGAAAAGATCTTTTAACCATCATTCAACATTTACCAACCAATAGTGCTATTAGTTACAATCTAGATCCGATGTCTCTACTCTATTGAAATACCTACCTCTGGTATAATTAGATTAATGACAAAAGAAGATATTATTACTTTGCCCAATCCACATTTAAGGCAAAAATCTGAAAGAATCCACGTTATTAATCAGGAAGTATTAGACCAGGTTGCTAAAATGACCGATGCCGCTCTTGATTGGGAAAAGAGCCGACCACATGAAGTTAGTGCAGCCTTAGCTGCCGTACAAGTCGACATCTTAAAAAGACTTGTTATCATCCGCAACGATTTTGACGATAAAACTAATGATGAATTCATCGCGCTTATTAATCCTGAAATCATAAAATACGAAGGCGAAATCGTAGAAGATTTTGAAGGCTGTTTAAGCGTTAATCATATCTATGGTAAAGTTCCCCGCTATTCAAAGGTTCGAGTTAAAGCCTTAGCCTTAAATGGCCAAGAAATTAAATTGAAAGCCGAAGGATTCCTAGCAAGAGTCTTACAACACGAAATTGATCACACTAATGGTATTGTCTTCATCGACCACATTAAAGATAATCCTACTGCTTTTTATAAATTAGATAAAAATGGTGAATTAATACCTATTAATTACGAAAAAGAAATTCATGAAAATAGTATTCTTTGGGACTGAAAAATTTAGCCAAAATGTTTTAGCCAAACTTTTAGATCAAGGCCTTATTCCTGACCTTGTCGTTACCAAGCCTGATTCTAAATCTGGTCGTGGCAATAAACTTTACATACCACCAGTAAAAGAATTAGCTCTAAAACATAATATTAAAGTCTTACAACCTCAAAAAGTATCTGAAATTATTCCTAATATAGAAACTTTAGATAATCCAATTGGAGTTTTAGTTGCCTATGGCAAAATTATTCCTGAAAGTGTCTTAAATGTCTTTAAAAAAGGCATTATTAATTTGCATCCTTCTTATCTACCAAAATACCGTGGTCCGTCCCCGGTTGAATCAGCAATTTTAAACGAGGATGAATCCATTGGTCTTTCTATCATGAAACTAGAAGCAAAAATGGACGCTGGACCAATCTATAGTCAAAAATCTCTAGATATTAGCTCTCTTTCTAAAGAAGAGATTTATCAGGAAATTGCAAAAATTGGTGCAAATGAATTCATAAGGTTACTACCAAAAATTTATACTAATGAAATTAAACCAGAAGATCAGGATGAGTCACAAGCTACTTTTTGCAAACTCTTTAAAAAAGAAGACTGTTTTATCGATGCACAAGCTAATGCCGTTAATAAAATATTAGCTCACATTAA
The DNA here is from genome assembly GCA_007845205.1 of TM7 phylum sp. oral taxon 350. Taxonomy (GTDB): domain Bacteria; phylum Patescibacteriota; class Saccharimonadia; order Saccharimonadales; family Saccharimonadaceae; genus SDRK01. Next base: position 14,158 of record SDRK01000004.1, on the reverse strand, counting down.
AGCAATGCAAGGTTTTCCAAAAACTCACGTTAGCATCAAAGGACATGATGTGATTATTCTAGAAGCTCACAAAAAAGGGACTGAAAATATTAACAAAAAAGAGCTTATTATTCCCTGCTTAGATGGTGATCTTGTTATAGATAAATTAATTACTAAAAATGGCAAAATAACCACTGGAGAAGCCTTTAAAAACGGCTATTTAAAATAAATAAGAACCAACAACAAATCTAGTTAAGACCGTTAACAATCTCTTCTTTGTTTTTAATAATGTCTTGTTCGATTTCTTTCATTGTCCGCACAACAATCTCTTTATAATTAGGAGCGTTTTCTTCTAACCATAGGGACGACACAATCTCTAATTTAATAGCGTTATCAGAAAAATTCTCTGCTAATAATTGTTTATACAGTGGATGTTCTTTATAATCTATTTTTCTACTACTTAAAAAATTCTCTATGGCCTCTTTATTACCTCTAGATATTTCATTGAATTCTATTTTCTTAGCTTCAGATAATAGATTAGATATCTTTTCACCAACTCTTTCTTCCAATTGTTCATAGACAAAGACTAAAAATGCTTGTTTTTGGTCTTCTGGCATTTTATCAAGGCCAAGTTTATTCAAAAAAGAGCTATTTAAATTCATTATTTAATTTCTCGTTTTACTAGTTCTCGTTTAAAGAATTGTACTTTGTCACCAACCTCTAGATTGATTCTGTTTTGGACCTTTACTGAGAAACCACAGATATCTGATTCAAACAGTTCTTTGACATCATGCTTTTGCTTTTGGATATTAATTAATTCGCCCTCACCTAAGACTTCCTTCTTTCGCATAAAACGAACTAATGGTTTATCTGCTAGCACCACTTTTCCAGATAAGATTTCGCCACCAGCAATCACCTCATCCTTAGTAGTTTTAAAGACTCCTTTGACATCTAATTCAGCAACTGTTTCATCGACAATTTTTGGACTAAGTAGATTACTCATAGATGCCTTAACATCGTCTATTAATTCGTAAATAACCTTAAAGATTCTAACCTCTACTCTATCGCGCTGTGCTAAACGTTTTACGTTTGGAGGTAATTCAACATTAAAGCCATAGACTACAGTATTACCACTCATTGCTAGCCTTATATCGTTTTCTGATATATTACCTACACCCGTACCAATTACCCTAACATTAACTTCTTCATCACCATTAATCATCTTTAGACTATCTACAACTGAAGTTAGAGATCCTTGTACGTCAGCTTTTACAACAACGTCAAAATCTTTAACGTCATCTTGGTGAGACATCATCTTTAGAAGATCTGCGCCAGTAACATTAGTAGAAGCAGCATTCTTTTCGTGTTCGATCTTTGCTTCAGTTACCATCTTGCGAGCCAAACGTTCGTTTTTTGTTATCACGAAGGAATCACCAAATTGTGGTAAGTCTTTAAGACCAGTAATAGTAACTGGCGTAGATGGCCCAGCCTTTTTAATCCGATCACCTTTAAAATCTAATAATGTTCGTATTTTTCCATAAGCCGTACCAGCTACTAGAACATCACTTTCATGAATCGTACCTTGTTCTACTAATAAGCTAACTACCGATCCACGACCTTGTTCCATATGAGATTCGATTACTAAACCTTCTGCAGGAATATCATAATCCGCTTTTAGTTCTTCCATTTCAGCTACTAAAAGAACTGCATCAAGGAGTTTATCGATACCTTCACCAGTTAAGGCCGATACATTAACCATCAAGACATCGCCACCCCATTCTTCTGGTGTTAGCTTATATTCAGAAGCAAGCTGAGCTTTAACCATTTCTGGGTTAGCAGTTGGTTTATCTATCTTATTAATTGCTACTACAATTTTGGCATTGGCATTTTGAGCAAACTTAATAGCTTCTACTGTTTGTGGTTTTACTCCATCATCAGCAGCAACCACAATAATAACCACATCTGTAAGTACCGCACCATGTTGTCTTAAGGCTGCAAAAGCTTCATGTCCTGGTGTATCAAGTAAGGTAATCTTTTTACCATTTCTTTCAGTCTGGTAAGCAGAAATATGCTGAGTAATACCACCAGCTTCAGTCGATACTTTGTGCATCTTTAGTATTTGGTCAAGCAAGGTAGTTTTACCATGATCGACATGTCCCATTACTGCCACGATTGGCGGACGAGGTTCTGCCTTTTCTGAATTCTCATGCTTAACACGTACAATCTCAACTGGCTTTTTACGCTCTAAAACTACATCTATGCCGAGTTCTTCAACAATAATTTGAGCTGTATCAAAATCAATCTTCTGATTAATTGTTGCTACAATTCCATTCTTAAAAAGCTCACCAACTAAAGTAGAGACCTGCAAGTGAAGAGTTTCAGCAAGTTCCCCTACCGTTATTGAATCTGCTACGAGAACTTTTTTATCTGCCATTTTTCCTCCTTTTAGGTCTCTTGGACTTTAGTAATAATTTTATTTACATAAAACTTTATTTTTTCTTTGATTCTTTATCTAAACTTAGAGAAATCTTTCTCTTGTCTTTATCGATCTCAAGAACTACAAAGTTTTTGCGTTCATTTAATGTAAAGATCTTTTCTGGATCTACTTCGCTGTCTTTGCCTAGTTCAGATACATGTACAAGTGCTTCAACAGATGGGCTTAATTGAATAAATGCACCAAATGGAGTAATACGAGTAACTGTACCTTCGATCTTTTCACCAACCTTTAATGCTTCAATTTCTTTTAGCCATGGATCTTCAGTAAGTTGTTTAATACTTAGGCTTAGACGATCTTGATCAATTGAGATAATCTTAGCACTAACCTTTTCACCTACTTTTACGTAGTCTTGTGGGTTATTAACTCTTTCCCAGCTAATTTCTGAAATGTGAATTAATCCTTCGATACCTTCTACATTAACGAATGCACCAAACTCAACAGCACCAGTTACAACACCTTCAACAACGTCTCCAATCTTTAATTTTGAAAAACGTGTAGCTAAAGCTTCGCGTACTGCTTCTTTTTCAGAAAAGATTAGCTTATTGCTCTTACGATCTGCATCTAGAATCTTAACCTTGATTGATTTTCCAATAAGTGAGTTCAATCTTTGTAAGATTTCATCCTTATCTGATGCGCCAACACGTGGGTAGTGTTCTGCGGATAATTGAGATACTGGCAAGAATCCCCTAACCCCTTCGTAATCTACAAGTAGACCACCACGATTTGCATCGAAAGGTGTAACCTCAATAGTCTCATTGTTCTCAACGCGGGCAAGAACTTCTTCCCATCCACGATCTTTAACAGCTCGTCTTAGAGATAGTAATGAATAACCATCTTCAAGTTCTGTATCAAGAACACTAGCTGTAACTACTTCTCCTTCAGCAAGATTTCTTGAGTATTCAATCTCACGGCGTGGTATTAATCCAACACCTAAAGCACCTAGATCTACTAGCACTTCATGTTTCTTTACTGAGAGAATTTTTCCTTCAACGATTTCACCAACCGTTAATTGTTTTACTGCTCCTTCATCGGCGAGCAATTGTTCCATAGTTGTGGCTTTTGCCATAAGTCTAAAAAGACTCCTTCCTTATATTTTTTCTTATAAGCACAATTAAAATTGGCCTATACAGATTATTACCTATAATATAACAGATGGTGATTAGAGTAAAGATTTAAGAGCTAATTCGTACAATAGATTTATTGCCCTACTTTTTCTTTATTACTTGAATACATTTCCCACAACTGATCAAAATGTTCTTTATAACCATTGTATTCAAAAATTTCGGAAAATAAATTCTTTATTTGTTCTTCGGTCTTGCCATTTAAATCAACTTCCAGATCTTCTATGCCATGCGAATTAACATTTAAAAGTTTTTTAAGTTCTGGGGATTTTTTATAAAAATCGTCTTTGTTTATAGCAGAAAAAGAACAAAAAGTTTCAATAATTTGACGAATTAGATTAAGCATGAGGTTCGGTTTTTTATGTTCATAAAGAAAAACCACTTCATCCCATAATCTTTGATAACTACTATTTATATCTCTGTTTGCTTTATCTATTTTTTCTATTATCGTTTTTCCATTTATAGTTCTAAATTTATAAATATTATATTTACCATACCCACCATCTCGATGAATACCTGGCAGCCCCTCTAAGTTATTACGATAAAAATGCGTATTATGAGTTAATAAAATTAGTTTATCTTTACTTCTTATCTTAATATTTTTATCTTTTTTATTAGGATCAATATCTCTGATAATCTTTTCTATTTCACTAGTAATTAAATATTGCATAGTATCATCATTTGAATTCATTGGATCATCAAAAACAATAATCTTTTCTCGATCTTTTTTATCCGGATCCTTCAAACTTTCAATAAAATACAAAAAAGCGATAATATTCTTTTCTCCATCAGAAAGTTTTGTTATAGGCCGAATAGTTTCTTCTCTTCCATCTATTTTTTCTTTAATCTCATAAAATTCCTGTCCATTCTCTTCTTTTCTACAAAGTCTAAAATTAACGGTATCTTTTATCTTCTTGTTGATATTATTTGCTAATATTTCTGTATTCTTAGTGTTTTCAAGAAGTTTTTCTACCTTCTTCTTTTTCCTGTCTAGATTTTCCTCTAGTCCATCTATTTCATCTGCTATCTTCTTAATCTCATCATCTTTTGCCGATATACTGCCTTCAAGCCCCTGAATACTGCCCTTTATGGATTCAAGTTCTTCATCATAATTATTTTTATTCTTTTTATTCTTTTTCTTTAGAAAAACATTAATTTTATGATAACGAAGCTTTTTGCGTGCTTCTTTTTTCTCTTCTTCTAAATCCTTTGCGTATTGATTATTCTCCTTAACAATCTCGTTATATGCGTCAATATTTTCTTTTAAATCTTCTGGCAAATCTTCTTGTAAAATATCCATCTTTACAAACAAATTAGCTTTTTTCTTTTCTAAAGCATCCTTAAAACCATTTAAGATATTTTTTCGTTCTCGAATTATCAGCGTTATTTTTCCCTTAAAACCTTTTATTTTTTCTCGAAATTCTGGATAAAACAATTTTTCATCAATATTTATATTTTTATTTTCTAAATCAATATTATTCTCTATAAACTCTAACTTCTTTTTAATTTCATCTTCAAATGTTTTGATATCATCACTAGAAAAATAGCTTTTTACTTTTTTGTATCGTTCTTCAGTAATAACATTTCCGCAAAAGGCGCATTTATCATTAGGTTTATGACATTCCAATCCTACTTTTGCAAAATCTTGTTTTCGATGATTACCTTCTAATTCCAATATTACCTCAACCGGCTTGACAGTCTTTTCTAATACAGAATTTATTTCTTTTTGTTCTTTATTTAAATCAATAAAATTTAAATTAATTTCATCAATATTGTCTTTCTCATCTACAATAATAGTCTCTCTCAAGGTTTTTATTTTTTCTTCAGATAATTCACCTTGTTCTTTTGCTTTTTTGATATCATCTTTAAAATCATTCTTATCGTATTTATTACCCTCAGATAAAATTAAATCACCTTCTCGTTTTACCTTGCTAGCACCATCTATATAAATTTTATTTTCTTCATCTTCCTTCTTCGTTTTCTGATTCTCTAGATCTCTCTTCTCTGTAAAAAGATTTGTCCTGTTATCTCCTTCTTTAGGTTTTTCAATATTTTCTTTTTTCTCTTCTCTTTCTTTTTTAATTTTATCAATTTCTTTTTTGAGACTCGTCACCTCTTGATTAATATTGGAATTATCTTCACCCAGAACAATAGCATTTAGTTTTTCGTTTTCATCTAATAGCTCATTAAAGCCACGAAATATACAGACTTCTTTATCTTTCCATTGCTCTTTCATTAGCTTACAAATAGAGGATTTTCCAGTACCATTTTTGCCATAGATAAAATTTATTGATTTACTAAAATCAATTTCTTTATCTTCAAACCTAGTTAAACCATCATCATATATGCTGGCATCTGTTAAATCCAATTTCATATAAAACTAATTCATCTCCTTAACTTTTTCTTCAATAAAGCTTATTTCTTTATCGCTAAGACCATATTTCTTATATAGTTGTTTATCTATATCAGCAATGGATTTAGTCCAATCTATGTCTGAACTATCAGTGAAATTTTGGAGCGGAACGTTAAGCCAAGTATCTTTTTTATTACTTTGAGTAATCTTTAATGTACCAAGCATAGCTCTAGCAAATTTTGTCTTAATATATTTCAAACAATTTTCAGCTTCTTTCCGATTATCAAACATACCAATTCCTATAAATGTTTCAGTATGCCCGATAAGGGGTTCCCCGATAAGGGGTGTGGACAAAACTTCGCCTATAGCACCACTACCATTACTTCCTGGAAGGAGTACTTTAAATTTATTTAAATTCAAATGATCCTCTATATACTTCTTAGAAATGTATCTGAAAAGCCTTTTATTATTTATAACACCAAGAATTTTTATTTCATCAGGAGAAGTTCTCTCTGAATTGAATACTTCTTTTAATTGAGTAAAGATGGAACTTGTTAATCTTTTTTCTTTGCCATCAGAACCAATAACATTTTTATATTCTGGATAGTCTGCATATAAACTACTTAAGTCAAACTTATTTTGGCCATAGCAAATCTGATCAATAGAAGAAAAATCATTATGTTCAATTACTTTCCTAAGAATCGAGTTTAGTTCATCAAAATGAGTAAAGACACCAATCTTACCGAATATTTTATTATTGTCTCTGTAAGTTATAGCTACTCCACCTTTAATGTCTGTAGTCTCAAATATCTTAGAAGAATCTTGTTCATAATATTCTACTTTTAGATGCTCATCATTTAACATCTTTTTATTCCATTCTTTTGGTGTTTTACCAGCATTGAATAAGAATCTAGCTGGCGTAATGAAGCAAACTTTATCACATATTGCATACGCCTGATCCATAAAGTAGTTATATATTGGCTTATCACTAGTGTCTTTTGTTTCTTCCTGATAAGGTGGATTACCTATTATTACGTCAAATTTCATATCTAGTCTCTTTCCCTCCTTAAACTCTTTAACTAAATCTCTTTCTTTAATGTTTTCTTTGCTGACATTAAAGCCTCCATAAACATAATTAGTGGCAATCGACTCAATTACCTTAGATGGTGTAAAACCATAAAGTTGTTTTTCAAAAATATGTTTGATTCGAGCATCTTTATCTCTAATAGCTTTCTCAAGTCCTTTATTTAAACGCTTTGCGATCTCAGCAAGATAAAGACCACTTTTAATATGTAAGTCACAAAAAGTTAAATTAGGATTACTAAAGATTCCTGGATTTTCATCCTCTAAAATATTTAGCATCTTAGTTACAATTTCTCGTGGTGTAAAAACTAAGTTAGATTTTTGTGGAGCTATATAAGTGAAGATGTCAGTTGGATTATTTGTATTAATATAATCCGCCATTTCTTTACGTCTCTTTTCGAATTCTTGAATACTGCTATTAACAACAAAGGTGTCAAAAAATTCGATTCTGTTACCATCTTCATCTGTAACTTCATCTCTTAAATAGCAAAAATCTTCTTTAGTAAACTTTTCTGTAGCTCCTGATTCATTAAAGATTTCTTCAAAAATCTCATCACTTACAGAATTTTCAATATTGCCAAGCTCTAGTTTTTCAGGATTTTTACTTGCCATGATTAACATTGGAAGTGCACGACCAATAGTTCTAAGCTTATCGTTTTGTTTTCTTAATTCTTCTTTTTCCTCTTCTTCAAAAAGCTCTTCTTCTTTTTTACGGATCGTATCTTGAGGAAGTTGTTCGACTAGGTAGTCATCTAACTCTTGCTTAAACTTTCTTTCATCACTCTGATTCATGTCAGGATGAATATAGCTATCTGCTAATTTGCGAACCTTTTCTTTGACATCCTTTTCTATTTCTTTTAGTTCTTTTTCTTTAGAACCATAGATTTCTGAATATTTCTTGAAACTAGTTTCTTTTAAGTGATCGACAATCTCATCTGCCACATTTTCTGAAAATTTATCTTTATTTTCACTAATATCAACATCTAAGATATTTTTATCTATAATTTCTTTTAATCCTTTTCCATAAATCTTATCGCCAAAAATATCCTGACGATTAACACTGATTCTCTTTTCTCTTGCTACTACTCGTTCGTTATAAGTATCGTTACTGATTTCTCCATCTAGTCTATTTTTATTAGCACTTCCTGAAGTATCTGTAGATCTTAACTTATTAAGACGTTTAGTTACATTTTTAGAAAAAGTTTTGAAAACATTTATATTAAACAGATCATTTGAAAGGAAACGTGATTCTACTACCTTTCTACCCAAAAAGACTTTTGGCATCATGATAACTTTTTCGGCATCTATTTCAGTCATCTTGCCATCGAAATCCTCAGCAATTACTGGAGCGTAATTTAATAGTGTCTGAATATTATTTTTTCGCTCTTCTCCAGTAGCCGATCCTTTTGCTGGTTTAGATACTAAGGAGTTAGCAAAATCATCATAAATCCTAAGTATCCGATCAGGTGAAAAATCAAAAACATAAGCCGATTCTTTTCTAAAAACCTCACCATTTTCTTTTACATACTGATGTGGATTTTGAGCTCTAAACATTGTCTGTACATAAACTGATTCAGATTGAATATCAGACAGCATTAAAACTGCCGTCCATTCTTTAACGGTCACACCAGTAGTTAATTGTTTAACAGATAATGTAATAGTTTTATCGTATTTTTTGATCGCTTTTTTAACACAATTTAAAGATTTTTCTTTAAGTTTTTCATTGTCATCGTCATCTTTCTTACCAACTGCCTCTACAACCTTATAGTCCTTAAAGAAAGGATCTTCTTTTAAAAGCCTCTTTAAAGCTCTAACCGATTCTACACGGTTACCAACCAACCAAAAAGTATGCTTCAATTCATTACGCAATTTATCTGAAGAAAATGGATATTTTTTATTGTGCGTTAAATTATGTAAGAAGTTTTTAACTGATTCTTCATCTATAAATCTTCCATTATGTGTCGCAAAGAAATCGTTTAAGTTAAAATTATATTTTTCTTCTTTTCCATCTATCTTGATACCCTCTTCCATCTTTTCAGAAATTGCATTAGACATCTGGTACACAAATATTTTTAGATCAGGAAGATTAGTATGAGGGCCAAAATACTCCCCTTTTTCAATTTCTTCAGCTTTTGCTTTTTGTTCGTCATAATAGGTGTAGTTATAGATCTGCTCTTCACTAAAACTACCAGAAGCTAGTGCCTTAAAAGGCGTACCAGACAAATAAAGAGTAAAGCGTCGTTTAATCCTCGAAAAAGCTTCGTCCGTCTTATCTGTTTCAATAGCCTCATGAGATTCGTCTATAACTAGCAAATCCCAGTTTATTTCAGAAATGTGTTTTAATTTATCAAACTTACCACCAAAATGTTTAGAACCTTTTAGGTCTTGTAAACTTAGAAAAGTAAACTGAGGACGACAGGTTTTTGTTTCCTTACATTTATCTGTATAGTCTTCATAAGTCAGAACTTTCTCATTTTTTAAAGAATCGACTGGCGATATAAAATCGTAGCCATCGATAAACTTATTAAAATCATCATACCAAGAAGCCGCAATTGCTGGGCGGTTGGTTACAATAAGAATATTTTTAGCTTCAAGCTTTAAAGCAAAATCATAAGTTGTTAAGGTTTTACCAAAACGTGGTTTAGCGTTCCAAAGAAATTTAGATTCATCGTCTGAAGTTGTAAACTCCTCTATCTGATGATTCTTTATATACTCTAAAGTTTTTCTAACCGCTTCTTCTTGTTCTTTTCTTAATGTATAAGTTAGTTTTTCTCCGCTATTACTAAAATAGTCTTCCTTAGTAAATTCCTCAAAATAATTATGGGAAGTCTTTGAATTATTTCCCCCAAAATAAAACCATTCTCTTAGATTTCCGTCTCTCCTTCGAATTCCATTCTTCTCTAAATACTTATGAAAATCATGATCTGTAAAAAATTTTATCTTTTCGGAATTATTAGGCAAATATCTAGCTGGCTCATGCCACAATACTTTGCATTTATTAGATAAATCAATAGCCGCTGTTTTTACTTGCTCTGCAATTCTATCTTCAACATTTTTCCGCTCGGTATATCCAATCTTTTCCCAGTCCTTATAATCATTCTCTAATAATGTATATGAATAAATCTGCGGAAAGACTTCCTTATATGTCTTAATGTTTTTATTGTCTTGTTTTTTATCGTTTAAATTACTCATCTTTATCACCCTTTAAATAATTCTCCCTGTTCACTCGGTACAGCCTTTATCTTTCGTTTCTTTACAGTAGATCTATTCTTTTCAGGTGGATGTTTTAAGGAAAAGATGTCTTCTTTAAAGGTGTTTAGTTTTATTACTTTAGTATTAGATGCTATCTTTTCTATTTCTTGTAATGAGTATTTAGTTACTTCAAAGGATTTATCTTCTTTATTAGGAATAAAGTCATAGAAGTATAAGGTCTTTTTATCTTTTAAAGTGTCTCCTCTAATAATGTTAGCTTTTAAGATCTCAGTCATTGCCTGTAGGAAAGTAGACGAGTTAGAGATGGATGAGTCTTCTTTAGTCTTGAAGGAGTTTATGTAGTTAAAGATTACTGTTTCTAATCTACTTCTAGCTTCTTTAATATTGTCTTGTTGAATATCTACTGCATAAATATTAGATAAAGCAATTAGAATATTAAATTCAGTATCAGAAGAAACATATATTTTATTACCTTTAGTGGTTGTATTAAAGGTAATGGAGTCTAATTTTCTTTTTAGTATTTCTACCAAGAAGTTACCATTACCACAGGTTGGTTCGAAGATCTTTTTAGTGATGTCAGAGATGTTTGGTTCACAAAGATCACACATCTGCTTTACAATGTGTTCTGGTGTAAATACTTCTCCATATTCCTTAACCCGCTCTTTGGATTTGATGAGGGAATCGGGAGTGGAATTAGAAATAGGGAGAATAACAGGTCCTGAAGATTTTTTAGAACTAGAAAGAGAATCCTTTTTAGGATTCTCTTTCTTATTATCTTTTGAATTTAAAGCTGAATGAGCAGGCTTTTTATGAAAGCCTAATTGGTCTCTGGTCTCTGGTCTCTGGTCTCTGGTCTCTTATTCATTGAGCCATGTTCTTCTGTCATATGTCAATAATCCTTATTTTTATTTTTAATCGAATAATTTTTTATATCCAAAAACGAATAAATAAACTACAAAACCCATAACTGGCGCCATAAAAGAACTAGTATTAGATGGCCCTGTTTTTGGAATTGTATTCACCTGCTCTTTAGCCACCATTTCTTTATTTTTATCTACTTCTTTCTTACTATTATCTTCTGATTCTTTATTTTCTTCTTCAGTTTTATCTGTATTTAGATCACCTCTTTTATTAGAATCATCTTCTTTAACTGCTACAGTATCTTGTTTCTTTGCATCTTTAACAAAATTATTAATTATCGTTCCGCCACCAATCACTAAAAGCAACAAAAAAGCACCTATTATAAAATAAGATATCACTCCACTTTTTTTCATACAGCTCCTTTGGCTTAGATTAGTTTATGAGTTTTTATGCCCACTTCTCCCATCATTATAACCGTATAACCCTTAAAATTCTATTTATTTTATCTTATGCTAAGCTATTTATATATGATTCTTACAATAGATACAGGCGGTACAAAAACCCTTTTTGGTCTTTATGATAAAGGCACACTTATATCTACTATTAAAATAAAAACTCCAAAAGACTATAACGATTACCTAAAAGTCGTAAAAGACATAATGCTAAATAATTATGACCTATTTTCCTTAGAAGCTATATCAATCGCTATACCTGGAATTATTAAGAATGGTAAAATCAGTTACTGTGGTAGATTAAAATGGCACGATAAAGATATAAAAGCTTTTTTTGCTAGTTTTTTATCCAACACTCCGGTATTTATTGAAAACGATGCTAGTTTAGGTGCTTTAGGCGCTACTCGAGAAGATGATTTTAAAAAAGGTAAAGCCTTATACATTACTCTATCTACTGGCATTGGTACTGGCTTTATCTTGAATAATAAAATAGACCCAATATCTAAAAGCTTAGAAGGTGGCATGATGGTCATCCAATATAAAGATAAAGTAGATCAATGGCAAGCTATTGCGTCTGGATCAACGATCAGTAACATTTATGGCGAAATTGCCTCTAAAATATCCGATGAAACTTCCTTAAAAGAAATCGCTCTAAGAATCGCTGTTGGATTAAGAGTTTTAATTCCCCTGCTTTCTCCGGATAAAGTATACTTTGGAGGTGGGGCTGGAATAGTATTTAATCATGCAAAAGAACAAGTATTAAAAGAACTTAAAGACTACATTCCAGATAGAATAACTTTTCCTGAAATCAAAACTACTAAAGACCCCGAACTAGTTGTTCTTAGAGGTTGTTATGAATATGCAAAAGACAGACTTAATCGCGAAGCTTAAAAAAACTTATCCAGAAATTAATATAGAATTTTCGGATGATTATAAATGGAGCCCTAGTAGTAATACTGTATTCATACCAAAAAAATATGAACCAAGTTATTTACTCCACGAATTTGGACATGGACTTTGTAATCACAAAGATTACGATCTAGCGATAGATCTTGTAAGACACGAACAAGAAGCTTGGGATAAAGCCTACGAACTTGCTAAAAAATTTAAAGTAAAAATTAAAGACGATCTCGTAGCAGATAGTATGACCTCTTATTATACTTGGCTTCACAAAAGAGCTATCTGCCCTAAATGCCATGAAGAAGGACTCGAAATAGAAAAGAACAGCTACAAATGTTTCTTTTGTAACTGTTCTTGGAAAGTTAACGAAGCACGTCAGTGCAACATTAAACGCACTATTTTAAAAGACTAGTTCTCTTCAGTTTTCTTACGACGTGAGATACGTCCACCTTTTGCACCAGCAATTCGAGCAAGTTCTGGGTTTGCAGCAAAGCCACCAGTTGTACCTTTGCGTCCACCAATAGCTCCAATTCGTGCATAAAATTCTGGATCACGAGCTTTATTCTTTTTAGCAGCCTTTAGACCGCCGTCTCTTGTTCCTGCCATAATTTAAATTTTCTCCTTATTTGATTTACCTCATAACACATATTTGCTATGTGATATGCGTATATATTAACACTTCTTACGCTTTATGTCAATATTTACATAAGCGTGATTTTATTAGATAAAAAATAAATAAAAGTCTTGCACATATTCTACTTATGATATAAACTAAAAACAGTTGAACGAGCTAAGCTCGAACAACCACCACAATAAAAGACCGACATGCGAGATCGGTCTTTTAATTTTATATAGCTTTTTAGTCTTAGTTTTAATACGAATAAATATTATTATATTTTTATGCTTAATTCATAGTTATGACTAACCTATATTTATATTTAGTTCTCACTATCTATTTTAATTTTGCTCTATCACTTAATAAGTAAGGTAAATATTTTTGAATTTGAATTAAATTAATTTGAATTAAATTGAATTAAGTTAAGTTACTTTATTTCATCAAAATAAATTACTAGTTAATATATTTTTACAAAGATAAAAGCTACCCTTTCGGATAGCTTTTATATAATTCGGCACCGTGCTAGTTTCCCACTTGCGCAGTATATTCGCCGCTTCTGAGCTTAACTTTCGTGTTCGGAATGGGAACGAGTGTTTCCTCAGCGCCATGGGCACCGAGTAAAAACTATTTAAGTAAATAATCTTTACTCGATGTCCTAACTTAATATTAGGTTATAAGTTGATTGACGTCAATTGGTGATAACACCGATTGTTAGTTAAATCTATCTCGTCACGGCAAATTATTAATAACTTAACGTGACAAGAACATAAAAAGGCGATGGGACTATTAGTATGCTTCAGCTGCACATGTTACCATGCTTCTACCTTGCACCTATCAAACAGATAGTCTTTCTGTGTCCTCATAGGGAATTCTAATCTTGAAGTTAGTTTCGTGCTTAATATGCTTTCAGCACTTATCTATTCCGCACATAGCTACTCGACAATGCAACAGGTGGTCACAATCGATACACCAGAGGTGCGTCCGCCCCGGTCCTCTCGTACTAGGGGTAGATCTCCGCAAAATTCCTAACGTCCATACCGGATATAAACCGAACTGTCTCACGACGTTCTGAACCCAGCTCGC
>SDRK01000027.1 GCA_007845205.1 TM7 phylum sp. oral taxon 350 | reverse complement strand
ATTCGGATGATATTAAAAATAGTTATTTAACAATTCGTAATGAACTTAAAAGCTATTCTAAAGAATTAGATATAAGGCCTGAAATTGTTGCAATTACTAAAATAGAAGGTCTAGATCAAGATATTGTTGATATGCAGATCGATGAGCTAAAAAAAGTAGTATCTCCTGGAACTAAGGTTATGGCAATTTCTTCAATGGCGCATAAGGGGCTTAAAGAACTGTTAAGAGAGCTTAACAAGATTGTAAAAGTTGAAAGAGAAAAGCAAAAACTGCAGTACGTTCAACATGGCGCAAAAAAGCATCTCCGAGTCCTTTACCTTTCGATGCTCCCTCAATCAAACCTGGAATATCTGCAATTAAAATAGAATCCTGATCTACATCAGCAACACCTAAGTTAGGTGTTAAGGTAGTAAATTCATAGTTTGCAATTTCAGGTTTAGCATTTGAAATAACACTTAAAAATGTAGATTTACCAGCATTTGGAAAACCGATAAGTCCAACATCTGCTAAAAGTTTTAATTCTAATTCCGCTTCGAATTCTTCACCAGGCTCACCAAGTTCAGCAATTCTTGGGACCTGTCTAACGGAACTCTTAAAATGAGCATTGCCGAATCCGCCACGACCACCTATTGCTATTACCACTTCCTGATTATTCTCAGTTAAATCAGCAATAATGTCACCGTTTCTTCTAACTATTGTTCCAACTGGAACTTTTACAATTAAATTCTCACCTGATTTGCCATGCTTATTTTGCTTACCACCATTTGCACCATTTTCAGCCTTTAGCTCTGGTTTATACCTAAAATCTAAAAGTGTATTTAAATTTTCCGTAGCTTTAAAAATAACATCTCCGCCACGTCCACCGTCTCCACCATTTGGGCCACCTTTATCTATATAAATCTCATGACGAAAACTAACTATACCATCTCCGCCACGTCCAGCCTTTACAAATACTTTAGCTACATCTACAAACATAATTATCTAAATTATAACAAATTAAAAATCCCCTATCTTACAAGGGGATTTGGTTCCTTTTTAGTTACGGCAATAAGCCGATGCTAACAAAGAGATCTACTAAGGTATTTAATACCACTATACTTAAAATGATATAAAAATATCTGTACTCAAGGTCAAGACATAAAGATCTATCTTTATAATCATCCAGATACTCTCTCGGATCTGAATCCTTTAACTTTTTTATTTCGTAGTTTTCTATTTTATCCAATATCTCAAGCTTATAAACATACTTATACACTCTATATATGTAATACAAAATGTACGCCGTATAAAGAGCCACAAACCCTGCTGTAATATTTGGTTTGCAAACTAGTACTGTCATTAATAAGAATATTGTAGATATTAACAACAAAAACGTAATTAATTTTTGTCTTTCCCTAACGAGAATATACGTCTCAAAGACAATTGCCAACATCAACATTATTACGGTTGTTATTTTTACGGCCATCAAGGCTATTTCCATATTACCCTCCAATATAGTGTTAATTATTTTTAGCCTGAGAGTTAATCCTCAGGGATAAAAAGGTAAAAATACCCTCTTATCTCTGAGGATCACTTAAAAATATCAAACAGATAAAAAAGAACATCGTACTGGTACGACTATATTTATCATAAAATAAATACTATAAAAAGCAAAAAATACCCTATTCTCACTCCTCAACTGCAACACTCTCACATAAAAATAGCCCCTATCTCTAGGGGCTGATTTGTTTTTGAGCTATTTTTATTTTGCCACACTTAGAAGCGCTGAAAACAATAATAGAAATACAAAAATGCCATTATCCGTAATTATCATCAGTCTAGAATAATTTGAAATCATTTCTGCAGTATTTGCATTTGCAATTTTATTCTTCATGCCCAATACATATATAAAGATTGCATGTGAGACCAAAAACAGTACGCATTGCAAAACGTCTCTGGAGTCTTTTGACATATTTATCATTACTAGAAGTGATAAATGCACTATTATTGTTACCTTGGCTAAATATTTTTTCTCCGGTAATGTTTGTATCTCCACAACGGATGCAATAAAAGCCGCTGCTACCATTAGCGCTATTATTACTTTTATAAGAATTATACTTATCTTAACAACTAATTCCACATGACCTCCATATATGTGCCGTTCCTTTATCTTTACACTAGAGTTGACCCTAGTTATTTAAATACTTATTAGAATATCCAAATAACTAAGGTCGAAACATTATGTAAAAAATAAAAAAAGAATTCAAAAAGTACATGGCCCAGTTAGGGCCAATAAAATCATTATATGCATTGAAATAAGATATTCAAAAGATAAGAAGAATTCTTCTTATCTTTTTTCTTATAAAACTATCAAATATTTAGTTCGTGTTTTCTACTAATGAATAAAGTTATAACTATATCTTGAACTTGCTGGAACGTCCCTATATGAAACTTTGTTAAATCCGCCACCATTATAATAAGCGTTCATTTCAGATACTCTAAATGATCCGTCAGGATTTACACTTTCAACAATCGCTACGTGACCATAGCCACCATAACCACCACCGTTTTGCATAATAGCGCCAACTGCTGGGTTGTTGTCCACTAGCAAACCAGCTGCACGTGCATTATATGCCCAACTAGATGCATTTCCCCAGAAACTTCCAATTGGTCTTCCCATTTGAAGTCGTCTTTCATAAGCATAATATGTACAGTTACCATAAGCATATCGGTTACCAGCAGTAGCTAAAATACCATATCTTAAGAATCCACTACTACCATAACTACCAGCAGTACCATAATCATAACCACCATAACTCCTACGGCCACGAGATGCCCTATAATTAGGTCGTTCTTTTTCAGGTAGCACACCTGCTGGTAGAACAATTTGAGTACCTTCTCTAATTTTATTTTTCTCTAAATCATTAAATGAAAGAATACGCTCAGGGGATGCCTGGTATTTAGAGGCAACATCGTTTAAATTGTCTCCATTCTTCCAAGTGTAAAAAACACCATCTAACGGCAAAATGGTTAAAGTTTTTCCTTTAATATCATCAGTCTTTAGGCCGTTTGCCCATCTAATAGTATCAGCAGACAAGCCAAATTTGCTAGCCAACGATTCAATAGTGTCGCCATCTTTTACAACATATTTTTCAATAGAATCACGAGCGGCCACAGTCTGAATAATCTGTGGCTTAGTAACAGTTGAAACTTCTGAACTTTTAGTCATTTCAGTTTGAGAATCTAAAGATACTGAAAGCTCAGTTAAGCTTGTAGATGCTGGAATTGAAGTTTTACTAGCAATTAAAGCTGTAACATCTGTGGCAAGCTGTTTATCTACACTTGCCTTATCCGTACCAACAATCTGATTTGGCGCAGTCATAGCGTTACCACTAGTATTAGCTTGTGCCTGAATAGGACTTTTATAGCCATAGGCAACAATACCCATCAAGATTGAAAAGGCAATAACATAAAATGAAATTTTAGTTTTTCTAGAATTTAAACGACGCCTAGCAGAATATCTAACCAGACGACTTTGAATAGATTTTGCAAGTTTAGTAGTACTCGCTTCTCTAGTACTAATAGCTTTTCTCCTCTTCTTGCATTACTGCAAGAAAAACATCGCATCTAAAACTTCTTAAAAGGAACGAACATCTTCGACCAAAAATTTTAATTGTATTAAATATTAGTTATAAAGTTCTAAGTTTCAAAAGCGAGGAAACCTCTTCTTTTTTGTTATCAAAACAAAGCCCACTTTGAATCGGTTACGCCTATTATTCTACTATTAATCAGGTAGTAGGTCAATCAGGGCGTCTCACACTTCTTTTTACAGTACTCTTTTGAAAGCTCTTCATGTTCTTTTACAGTTTTTGAAAAATAAGTCTTTTCATCATCACCAGACACGAAGAATAGATAATCTGTATCACTAGGATTTGCTACTGCAAGCATTGCATCTTTAGATGGACTAGAAATTGGCGTTGGCGGTAGACCTTCAAACTTTCTTGTATTATATGGCGAATCTAAATCAATCGAAGGCTTAACATTTAAAAGCTTTGCTCCATATTGGTAAGTAACATCAGAACCAAGTTTCATACCTTTCTTAAGCCTTAATTCAAACACCTGAGCTACTTTTGGCATATCTTCTTTATGATTTGCCATTTCACGCTCCACTATAGAAGATAAAATTAATCCCTTATATAAATCTAGTCCTACAGCTTTATATTTTTCTTCTAAATTCTTAGTATCTATAAATTCTTGCATATGTGTTAAAGCCTCTTTAATCACGACTTCAGAAGAAACATCTAAAGAAAAATTATAAGTCTCGCCAAAAATAAATCCTTCCAAAGAAGCTTCTTTTGGTTTGCTTTCTAACATTTTAAATTCGTTCGAATAATCTTTTTTTAAAGATTTTTCAACTTCTTCCTCTTTAAAGCCATTTTTTAGCAAAGTCTCTTTAACTTCCATAATTGTAGATCCAGGCAAAAAAGTAATCGTTTTCTTTTCAGTAGAACCTTTAATTAAAGTACCGACGATATCAGCGACACTTTGTGAAGCACTAAGCTTAAAAGTACCGGATTTTAGTTGAGAAGTCTTATGATTAATCAGATTATAAAAATAAAAAGCCCTGGCATTACGAATTAAGCCTCTCGACTCTAAAGTTTTACCAATTGTTTGCAAGGATGACCCATCTGGTATATTGATATCTATTAAATTATTATCTCTACTAGCTGGAGTTATTAAATAAAAATAAGAGCCGACTAAAAAAACACTAATCAAGGCTAAAAGCAAAAATGAATATAAAAAAATACGTAAAAATATATTCTTCTTTTTTGATTCTTTTAAAGTCGGTTCTACGTTTATCATCTAATCCTTTCTAAATAATCTTGCAAAATTATGCTTGCTGCGACTTTATCAATATCGCCTTTTTGGTAATCACCACCTTGTTCCTTTAAGCGCTTTTCAGCAAGCACTGAAGTTAATGATTCATCCTGATATTCTATCGCTTCAGGATTCAAATCTAAACTATTAACAAAATTTATTACGAAATCAGTTTGTAAAGTAGGTTCACCCGACTGATTCCTTGGATAACCAACAATCAGCTTCGTAATGTTATGAAATTTAATTAATCTTAAAATTTCTTCTTTTTCTGTACCATCTACACTTAATGTGTCTATTGGAATAGCAATTCTAACTTGAGAATCGGCAAGCGCAACGCCAATTCTCTTTTCACCGACATCAAGTGCTAAATATTTATTTACCATCTACTGAATATTCAATTTTAATTTTATCTACACTATTTGGCGCTTTAGAAACCCAGAAAGGCCAAAACTTCACATCAACATCCTGTACACCTTGAATAGACTCAAGAGAACTTTGAATTTCTCCATAATGCTTATTCTTCGATTGCTCTTTAATTAGTTTCTCATCAATGCTTGGTCCTACCTGGCCGGTTGCACTAACAGATACTGTTTTATTATCACCGCCAGCAAAATCAGAAAATACTACTGAAGACACACCATTGTCATAAACTTTTCGAGAATTGTTGTCATTTGGTAATAGTTTTTTACTTAAATACTCTCCTAAATTATCTTTACTTACCGCCCAAACAGTTCTTGTAACTTCAGTTGTCATCTTAGCTTTAGCTCCGTCCGACAATTCACCGTCTAGAGTCGGTTGTGAGCTCATATCACCAGTGCTTTCAGAAAAGCTCTCATTTATAACAATATATTTAGAAGAATCGAAAGAACTCAAAAGACGCGATTTTATTTGGTCACTATCATCAGACATTTTCTTCTTTAATGATTCTTTAGCAGAATTAATATCGCTACTTGTAACAATTTTTACCTTTTTATCAGTACCACCACTAGTCTCAGAAGTAATCTTAACTCCAATATTAGATAGACCAGATATTGTCATAGTGCCAGATGCACCGTTATAGCTAGCTCCTGGGTTTACCGCTTCAATTGTCACACCAGTTACCTTGCCAGTAGATGGAGAACAACTAAAGATTGTTGTACAAGATACTGTACCAGCTGGAACTGTAATCGATTTCGTTAATCGATAAGAATTGCCAGAGGAAGATTTCAAAACAGCATCAGTAGTCAAAGTTATTGAAGAGGTTTTCTCATTGGTAATAGTAACCATACCCCTTGCTTTTTCACCAACATTTTTAGATCCAGATCCATCAAAATCAACTGAGTAAGTTTTCTTTTCTTGCGTGTCCATCGCTTGAACCGCGTCAGTCATGCCATTTGTTGAGCCTTTGACTAATCTTAACTTTGACATTACCTCAGCTTTTTCAGTTTTAGCCTTTATAACAATTGTAGCACTAGGAGCAAACCAAATAGCCCATACTGCAAAAACAATTAAAGATAAAACTCCCGCTCCTATCAAAATGAACTTTTTACGAAACTTTGAAAAGTTTGGAACTTTTGGTTCAATCTTTTTTGGCGTTTCTTTTTCTGGTTGTTTTTTTCTTTCAACTTTTACTTCTTTTGGTTTTTCAGCTAGAGGATCATCTTCTTGACCTTCAGCCTTTTCATCATCTTCGGTCTTTTTAGTATCAATACGATTATCCGGTAAGCTAGAGCCGTCTATAACATCAGACCCATCGTCAACGTCTAAAACGTCTAGCTTTGCAAGCTCTGGCTTTGACTGTAAATTCTTTGCAGTTGGGATACCAGCGCTAGAAGCAAGTAAGGCAAGCGGCTGGTCCGAAGTAACTAGTACTACTCGTTTTTTACTCTGACTTGCTGCTCTAGCAATTAATCTTAAGTTGACCGCACCATGAATCGGACCAACTCGTTTTGGTGGCACAAGAGCAATAAGCGTACCTTTAGACTTTTTTATCTTACCGATTATCGTAGTGATATCATCTTCAGCATCTATATAAATAATGTCTTTTTGCACTTTTATATCCTCAATAATCTATTTAATTTTTCTCTTACTGTATCCTGGCTATTCGAACCAATAATTGTATCAAAACCAACTCTTAAAAGTCCCATAGTCGTAATATACGTATGATCTAATTCACGATCTGAATGATTAGTAATACCAACAATATCGCTAGGAGATATTCGAGTTACACTAGGTGTACGAGTAAATGGCAAATCATCGCTCCATTTATGCACTTTTAAGACCTCTACTAATCGATCTAAGCTTGATCCACCACCACAAAGTAAAATTCTTGTAGGCAAGTGATCAACCGCTTCGAATTCACCTAAAGCAAGTTCAATGCCATCCAACCAAACCTCTAAAGTCTTATCGATTGCTTTATTTACATCTCTA
>SDRK01000003.1 GCA_007845205.1 TM7 phylum sp. oral taxon 350 | reverse complement strand
GACGCTAAACGGATTCAACAAGAGAAAATGATTGAAATATCTAAAGGTAAAAAATCAACCACTTAAGCATTAAATAAAATATAGAAAAATAAGCATAACTAATATAAGATGGAGATAAGATGACGAAAATATTACTTGTCGAAGATGACAAAAGCCTAAGAGAAATATACGGTGTCCGACTACTAGCGGAAGGTTATGACATCGTTTCTGCCGGTGACGGAGAAGAAGCTTTATCAACCGCTATTAAGGAAAATCCTGACCTTATTATTAGTGATGTCATGATGCCAAAAATTTCTGGTTTTGACATGTTAGATATTTTAAAATCTAATGCTTCAACAAAAAATATTAAGGTGATCATGATGACCGCACTATCTAGCGACGATCAAAGAGAAAGAGGAAAGAAACTTGGAGCAGATCGCTACTTAGTAAAATCCCAAGTTGGTGTTGAAGATGTAGTAAATGTCGTACATGAAGTTTTGGAAGATGAAAACGTTGCTAGAAAACCAATCGTTGCACCTGTGCCTCCAGCAGCATCAGACGAAGCAGAAGAAAAAGAAGGAGCAGCAGACATGATGTCCGTGCCCTCAGAAGAAGGAACCGCTACTGAAACGACTACTAGCGTTCCTAATCAAGCCGAAAGTCGAACCGAAGCCAGCGAAGAAAATTATCAACAAGCAGATCAGGCGTCGCAAAATCAAAAAGAAGTAATGCCTCAACCAATGGCACCTTTCTCATCAGGAGCTGCTCCACAATCGCAAGTAGATGATCTTCTAAACAAATACCAAACAAGTCCCGCTTACAGACAAAATCCTGAAACAGTAACAAACAATGTGACACCAGAACAACAACCGCAATCAGCTACTCAACCTAGTCAACCAACAATAAATACTGTTAATAGCGAGCAACAACCCGTTGCTGCAAATAACGCTTACACAGCAGAGAATGGTTATCAAGAGGCTGCGGCTAATTATCAAAATAGCCAACCAAACGGTCAACCAAATTCTTTTGAAGCACAAAATGCAAATACTTATGTAAACCCAAATAATTTTGCTGGTCCTCAAGCTAGTCCAAATACAGTAAATCAAACACAAGAAACTAGCTCGCCAGTAGTAGAGGAACCTTCACATTTAACACAGGCTCAAGCTTTTAATGCAGCAGATCAAACTATGGACGAGATCGCTCCAGATACTACAGAAAAAGCCCCAACGGAAACAAATGTTTCATCTTATGGTAATCTAACTGATATAAATTCAACTTTTTCAACTGAAGAAGGCATGGATACTTCAGAAGAATCCGATACGCAAAATATCGAACCGCAACAAGCTTTTTCTAATCCAGCTAGTGAACTAAATAACGTAAAAACTTCTTATGAAGAATCACCAGCTCCAAATATAGACCCAAACGGCCAAGTCGTTAACGAGACGTTTAATCAGCCTCAAGCTCAACAGCCATTAGAAACTCCTCAAAACGTTCAAAATCCATATAGTGCTGGTCAAGCTAGCTATGGTATTACTGAAGAGCAAGTTGGTCCAATGAATCAACCAGAAGACGTTAGACACCAAATCACTGTAGAATCGTTCGAACCATCAGCTAATGAAAATAATCAGCAAACGCTTTCACAAGATCCTAACTTGCATTTCGATGCTGATGATCCAATTCAGGCAACATTAAATACAAATAATGAATTTGCACCACTACCAAGAATGAGTGACTCAGCAGAAAATCCTGTTAATCAACAAGTTCAAAATCAAGCACCACAACCACCAGCTTTTGCAGATGAAGATGGAAACATTATTCCAACAGACGGCTTAAACCAAACTCTTGCTGAATTTGATAGAATAAAACAAGCTGAGGCAGCTGGATTATCTAACAATTCAATATCTAGCATGCAAGCTGAAGAAGAGAAAAGATATCGAGAGCAACGACGTCAGCAAGGATACGATAGTTAAAGTGGATAATAAACCAACGAGATTAAATAAATTCCTAGCCTTATCGCTAGGAATTTCTCGTCGTCAAGCAGACGAACTTATTAATAAAAATAAAGTATTAGTTAATAATATTCCTGCCAAACTCGGACAAAGAATAAATAAAGAAGATAAAGTTGTCGTTAATGAAAAACTCATAAAAGAGCAAGAATTTATATATTATCTTCTAAATAAACCTGTTGGTTATGTAAGTTCCAGAAAACAGCAAGGAGATCGTCCTACAATCTATGACTTATTACCCGAAGGTTCCTTAAAAGATAATCTAAAACCTGTTGGTAGACTCGATCAAAATTCCGAGGGATTAATGTTGCTTACCAATGATGGTGATTTTGCCTACAAAATGACACATCCTTCTTTTCAAAAAAATAAAGAGTACGAAGTCTTTATAGATAAGCCTCTAGAACCACTACACCAACAAATGATCAACGATTTTAAAATCACCTTAGAAGATGGTAAATCCAATTTATTAATAGAGCGGTTAGATGATTCAAGAAAATTCTGGAAAGTCACTATGAGCGAAGGTAAAAAAAGACAGATTAGAAGAACTTTCTTAGCTCTTGGCTATAAAGTTTTAACTCTAAAACGTACAGTCTTTGGACCATATTCTTTAGAAGAATTAAAAGGAAAACTTCTTATCAAAACAATTAAAAAATAGCCCAATTTATCATTTAATTAAGTAGTATAGAAATTTTAAATTTTGCAATTAACCAAAAACGTTTTATAATATCATTATGAGTAAAAAGCTTCCTACTGTAGCAATTATCGGACAAGCGAACGTTGGTAAAAGTTCGCTATTTAATCGTATGGTTAAATCCAAACAGGCAATTGTTGCAAAAGAAGCGGGTACCACAAGAGATAATGTTCTTGGAAAGATAAATTACGATCATCATAGTTTTTGGTTAGTAGATACAGCAGGACTAAAAGACCCTAATGATGAATTCGAAGCTACGATTCAAGATCAGATCGAAGAAGCTGTAGTTGCAGCTGACGTTATCTTAGTAGTTATAGACAGTACTAGGTATTTAGACGATAAAGATAAACTTATCGCAAAAAAAGCCCTAAAATCTAAAAAACCAGTTATCTTGGTACTAAATAAATCAGATCTTAAAGGCTCTTTAAATGAATCAGAATTTTTACGTTTAGGAATTAAAACTCGTATTTACACTTCCGCTGAGCATAATCGAGGTATTGACGATCTTCTAAAAGAGATTACTAATAATATTCCTCAAATGAAAGACACAAAAGAAGACGATGTTCTAAGAATTGCTTTAATCGGTAGACCAAACGCTGGAAAAAGTCATTTATTTAATACTCTAGCCGGAAAACAACAAGCAATTGTTGCAAATGTTGCCGGCACCACAAGAGATATTAATCGTGTAAGCATCAGATACGATAAACGAGCTATTGAGCTTTTAGATACTGCTGGTATTAGAAGACAAGGAAAACAAGAGCAGGGAATAGAAAAATTTTCTGTTCTAAGGACTTTACAGGCAATAGAACAAAGCGATATTTGTCTCTTACTTATGGACGTCAATGAGTTAAATACACAATTAGATCAAAGACTAGCTGGCATGATTGCAGACAGTGGTAAGGGCTTAATTATCGTGGTAACAAAATGGGATGCCGTAGAAGGTAAAGATGCTTATACAAGAGACGCTTTAGCACCTAAAATAGCTCACAGCTTTAATTTTGTACCTTGGACCCCATTAATATTTACCAGTTCTATTACCGGCCAAAACGTTACGAAAATCTTCGATCTTGCCTTAGATATAGATAAAAGACGAAAGCAAGAAACCAAAACTAGAGTATTAAATGATTTGCTTCAAAAAGCTATCCAGATGCATCCACCAGCAGGTCTTAAAAATACTCATCCAAAATTACGCTATATCGTACAAACTGACACTACGCCACCATGGTTTGTAATTTATGGATCGAATCTTAAGTTTATTCATTGGAGCTATGAAAGATATTTAGAAAACTTAATTCGAGAAACTTACGACTACACAGGTACTCCTATTAAATTAAGCTTCAGAGACGAAAAACAAATCAAAGAAAATAAAAAATTAGGTATAGACATTAAACAACTCAAAAAAGATAAAGACCATGAAAGTAATAATCGCTCAAGGCAATCCCGAAGATAAATATAGTAATACCCGACACAACATTGGTTTTTTAGCTTTAAATTATTTTGTAAATAAACTTAATCTTTCATATAAAACAAGTACTAAATTTAAAGCTCTTTACTGCGAAAAGGATCTTTTTAATGAAAAGGTCTTGTTTGTTAAGCCTCTGACTTACTACAACAATACTGGCGAAGCCGCACTTAGCATTATGAATTTTTATAAATTAAAAAGCTCTGATTTTCTCGTAATTCATGATGAACTAGCCCTAGACTTTTTAAGAGTGCGTATTAGACTAGGCGGACAAGATGCTGGAAATAACGGTATTAAATCAATTATTAAAGCGATAGGCGATAAGTTTTGGCGCGTTAGGATTGGTATCCAGGATAACAAACTCCGACTCAATGACAATAATTTTGTATTATCTAAATTATCTTCAGAAGAACTATTAGAACTTAAAAACCAAATCTTTCCAAAGCTTGATCAAATTATTGAAGATTTTATCAAGCAAGAAATAAAACCACATTCCATTAACTTGATTAAAAAATAAAACCACTAAAAGCTAATTATCAAAAGACACATCTTTCCATTTTTTGATTTTGCCGTTTTCTTCATAGAATTCGTGTTTTTGCCAATCTGCTATTAAGTCTCTATTTAAATTAAAGTTTAAGAATTTATCAAATAAATTGTCTAATGTTAATTCATCTGGGTATTCTGTCTTATCAGTTAATTCTGCTTCATTAATAGACTTTAAATAACGATTAATATATTTAAATCGCTTAGTGCATATACCATTAGGATTAGAACAGTGATCTTTTAAAGCTCTTAGATTATTCATTGGCTGAGGTTCGTCCTTATAAGCCAAGAACTTATACATCAACCAGACAATTGGTGTCTTAAATACCATGCTATCTGAAACTTTTGATTGCTTTCCTTCTAAAAGATTTAGTTCTTTAGTAATTTTAGATAAATCTTTATTTAGTAGCTTTTGTTTAGCAAGTTGTCTCTTTATTTTATCAATCTCTTTTAATAACTCTTTATAGCTAGCGTACTGCATAAGAAGCTCATTTACGCTATTTTTACTATCCACATAGTCTAAAGCTCGTTTAACACTTTTTAAACCAATCTTATGAGCATCCTGTCCTATAAAGATCATCTTTAAAGGTATATTATTGTCTTTATTAACCTTTACTTGCTTTGGTGTAGCCTCGATATGCCAAATATTTTTGCCATCACTAAAGCCACCTTTAATGCGTACTAAACCATATGTTTCTTTTAGCCTTGAAGCTAATTCTGATATATCTTTTTCATTTATTGTTAAATCTTCAGTATCTATCACACTATAAAATGGATTCTTTTTAGTTAAAAGAACACCATTAAAGTTAACAAAATAATCCAAAACATCCGATTTTTCTTTTAGCTTAGCTAAATCAAAGGCACCATAATCTGCTTCTAAAATATTAGTGACACATGATTTTTCCAGTTCTTTGATTATTCCTTCTTTCTTAGATCTTGAAATCATATCTGTTTTACTTAAAAGCACTAAATCAGCAGCTCTTAATTCATCTGCTATGCTTTTAATGGTCTCTTTTAATTCATATTCCAAAGAATCAACAATATATAAAACATTAGTAATTTCGTATTTTTCTAAAACGTCAGATAAAATTAACTGTTCGACAACTTTTAAGGTATTAGCTACACCAGTTGATTCAATAATTACAGGTTCTTTTGTTTTTGCATATTTATTTAGAATATCTACTAATTCAGTTCCGGTGCTACAACAAATACATCCACCAGCAATAGTCTCGATGTCATGCGCATGTTCTTTTAAGACATTAGAATCAATACTGCTTGAAGCAAATTCATTTTCAATCACACGAACGTTTTTAAAATCAGGTTGTTTTAATAAGAATTGAAGCAGGGTAGTCTTCCCAGAACCTAAAGCACCATTAATTAAATAAAGTTTATTTTTCATTCACTCTCCATTTAAATCATCATTTCAATTTATTTAAGTTAAAGTATGAATATTTTTTCATCTTATTGCAAATTTGTTGCAATAAGACCTATAATTACCACATAATGGATTCATTCTCTAAGATCTTAAAAGATAACAACTTAAAAATAACTCATCCTCGTAAGGTGGTTTTTGAGACTCTTTTAGAAAGAAAAACTGCTTTAACTATTAAAGAAATAACTAAAGCTTGCCACGATGTAGATCGGACTAGTATCTATAGGACACTTCAAACATTCCAACAAATTGGAATTATAAACATCATTAATGTCGGCTGGAAAAAGCAGTATGAGCTTATAGACGTTTTCTTACCACATCATCACCATCTTATTTGTCTTAAATGCCATAACAAAAAATCAATCCACGATGAGACTCTAGAGGCTTATATAAAAGAACTTTGTAAAAATAATCATTTCCAAACTACAAAACATTATTTTGAAATTGAAGGATTCTGTAAAAATTGTCAAAAAATAATAGCTAGACCTAAAATCTAGCTATTATTTATAAAAAGATAACAATACCTTTATTCTAACCAAAATAGCGCTAGGTAAGGGTGGGCATCACCTAGCGCCGTTTTGCCCTTCAACCCACCGTAAGGCCCGGAAGATGTCCGGAGCATGACCCACCTCACAAATCCAAGAGGTCTGCCGGTTAAAGGGGTTAGTATGTGCGAACTATTTTTAAGGTGATTTATAGTGGAGGGTACTACTAAGAAATCGATACTTCGCACACTCTAACGTATAAACGTTAGATTAGAATAGGGGGTATAATGTGCGTTGAATCAAAGAGTGATTCAATCGCTTGTAATATTATCATTTAATACCAAAGTTGTCAATAGATAGCACAATAAATATTAATAAAATCAATATTTTAATGTATATCTGTTAACATAAGCACTTTAATCTGAAAACTTAATTATTTTTACTATTGCTATATATTTAAATAATGCTTTAATAATGTTTTATAATATCTTTTTATCAATAGCTTTATTTGTAAAGGTATAAAATTAGTATTAATATTATTCAAAGTAAAAGGTAGTAAAAACAAAAGAGGATCATGGCAAAAAATTTAGTAATAGTAGAGTCGCCAGCGAAAGCAAAGACTATTGAAAAATATCTAGGTAAAGATTTTAAAGTCTTATCTAGCGTTGGACACATCCGTGGCATTATTAAAAAACCTAAAAAAGGTGAAGTTGCTATTGATGTTAATAATGGTTTTAAAACTACTTACGAAATTGATCCTGAAAAAAAGAAAATTATTACTGAACTTAAAAAAGCTATCAAAGAAGCTGATACTGTCTGGCTAGCAACCGATGAAGACCGTGAAGGAGAAGCTATCGCTTGGCATCTTTGTGAAGTCTTGAAATTAGACGTTAAAACTACAAAAAGAATTGTCTTTCACGAAATAACGAAAGAAGCTATTAAAAAAGCTATCGAAAATCCTCGTACGATTGATATGAAACTAGTCAAAGCTCAACAAGCTAGACAGATTCTTGACCGCTTAGTAGGTTTTGACTTGTCGCCAGTTGTTTGGCAAAAAGTACCTGGAGGTAAAAGTGCTGGTCGAGTACAATCTCCAGCTGTTCGCCTAGTAGTTGAAAAAGAACGAGAAATCGATAACTTTAACAATTCTTCAGATTATAAAGTTACAGCTCTTTTTAACCCTAAGAACAATTCATCCGAAGAAATTAAAGCCGAACTTGAAAAAAGACTCGAGAATAAAGAAGTAGCTACTAATTTTCTAGAACAAATAAAAGACGCTAATTTTAAAGTAGCTGACACATCAAATACTCCAGGTAAAAGATCACCTAGCGCACCATTTACCACATCTACATTGCAACAAGATGCTTCATCTAAATTAGGTTATTCAACCAAAACTACTATGTCCACTGCCCAGAATCTTTACCAAAAGGGTATGATCACATACATGCGAACTGATTCGGTTAATTTATCGGACCAAGCTATTAATAGTGCTAAAACTTACATTATTAATACTTATGGCGAAAAATATTCAAAAGTACGAAAATACAAAACCAAATCAGCATCAGCTCAAGAAGCACACGAAGCAATTAGGCCAACTGATATGACTCTAGAAAAGCTACCTAGCGGCTTTACAAGTTATGACCAAAAAATCTATAGCCTAATTAGAAATCGTACTCTAGCATCACAAATGGCAGATGCTCTTATAGATAAAACTACTATTAAGATAAGTAACGACAAACAAAAAGAGAAATTCATCGCAAAAGGTGAGGTAATCACTTTTGATGGTTTCTTAAAAGTTTATGGGACTGCAAAAAATGAGATACTACCTAAAGTATCTGTAGAAGATCCTTTAAGTTTAATTGAAGCTATTGGAAGAGAAACTTATCAGCGACCACCAGCAAGATACACCGAGGGAAGCTTAGTTAAAAAACTAGAAGAATTAGGTATTGGCCGACCAAGTACCTACGCTTCTATTCTAGGAACTATTCAAGCTAGAGATTATGTGGGTAAAGGCCAATCCGAAGGTACAGAACGAGAAGTCAATCAACTAACCCTTGAAGACCACGAGATTAAAGATGAAATGGTAACTGAAAAAACTGGAGCAGATAAAGGAAAATTAATTCCTACATCTATTGGCATCGTTATTTCAGATTTCCTAAGGGATTATTTTAAAGATATTGTAGATTACGATTTTACAGCTAAAGTTGAAGCTGAGTTCGATCAAATAGCTAATGGTAAGCTAGATCGCAATAAAATGCTAGAAGCTTTTTACACGCCTTTTTCTGAACTAATCAAAAAATCTGGTGGCATAGATCGGACTAAAGTATCCCAAACTCGCGAAGTGGGAAAAGACCCAAAAACAGGGGAGCCAATTTACGCTCGTTTTAGTCGTTATGGAGCAGTTTTACAAAAGGGTGAATTATCTAAAGACAAAAAGCCACAATTCGCACCAATGCCAGCTGGCGCCAAGATTGAAACCGTTACTTTAGATGAAGCTCTAGAGATGTTTAAGTTACCAAGAGTTTTAGGAATTACAAAAGATGGTGATGAAATTAGAGCAAATATTGGACGATTTGGTCCTTACATCCAAATAGGTAAACTTTTTGTGTCTATCAAACCTCTCGATCCATTCACTATTACTTTGACTGAAGCATTAGAACTATATGATAAGAAATTAAAAGCTGAGGCCGAAAAAAATATCGCCGATCTTGGAGAAGGAATAAAAGTCCTAAATGGACGATTTGGTCCTTATGTAACTAATGGCAAAAAGAATTGTAAAATTCCTAAAGACAAAGATCCGAAAACCGTTACTCTAGACGAAGCATTAGAACTTTTAGAAACAAAATCTACACCTAAAAAGTCAACCAAAAAATCAACAAAATCTACAAAATAAATTTGACATAAAACATAAATAGAGTTTTAATAAAAAGCTCTATTTTTTATATTCTCATCTGTAAAATTCTAAAAAATCATCTTATAAGATAAATAAAAAATCTGTAAAGTCTTAAAACATTTTATATCTAAATAGTCTATAAAATGATATAATTAACTACATTAAGATTGATTTGCTAAAAATGCAAAAAATGTATTATTAATATCATTTTGACAACTTTAAGGGTCGGATTAAAGTTTGTCTCTTCAATAAAAACAAGGAAGTTACTAATTTATGCCTGAAACTGAAAAACAGAACCAACTAGATCTTAGAGAGATTACATCAGACGTATTAAACGTTATCGACCAGGAAAGAGAAACAGAAATTATTACTCGTCGTTTTGGGCTTTACGACCGAAAAGAAACTCTTGAACAAATCGGTGAATTATTAAGTATCACTAGAGAAAGAGTGCGACAATTAGAAAAAGCCATTTTAATAAAATTAAAAATCTCAATCGGTAATAATCCCGAAATATTACAGCCTTTTGAAAAAGTTACTACCAGATTCTTATCTGAATCGGGCAGGGCATCTAAAATTAATATATTAACCGATTCAATTATGGGTAAAAAATCTTCTACTATCGATCAGGCGCATGTCGCATTTTTGGCAGAATTGTCCAACAATTTTATTGTTCTTAATGAAAACGATGCTTATTATCACGCAGTTGCCATGGCAGATGGCAAAACCGAAAAAGACCTAAAAAAGCTTATTGATACAGTTGTTAATACCATTAAAAAGCAAGGTAGTGCTATCACATTAGAAGAATTACATGAGCTTTTATCTATGGAAAACCCTAAACAGGTTCAAGCAATTGCCTCATTATCCAAAAAATTATCTTCATTAAATGGTAAATGGGGACTTTCAAAATGGCCAACTGTAAATCCTAAAAATATTCGTGACAAAATTTACGTAATTTTAATGGAGAAGGGAAAACCAATGCACTTCTCTGAAATCTCTGATGCTATTAAAGACTCTAGTTTTAAACGCAAAAATGTCACTACACAAGCAATTCATAATGAATTAATAAAAGATGAACGTTTTGTACTAATTGGTCGTGGTATTTATGCACTTGTAGCCTGGGGATACAACGAGGGTACAGTAGCAGATGTTATTGCTTCAGTACTTAGAGAATCCGGTAAACCAATGCATCGAGACGATATTGTAAAAGCAGTACTTAAAAAGCGCCAAGTAAAAGAGACTACTGTACTTTTGAATCTACAATCTAAGAAAACACAGTTTGTTAGAACATCTAAAGCAACATACTCTTTAGCTGAACCAACCGAAGAAAAAACAACACAGTAGCAATACTAAAAAGTAAAATCAAAATTAATAAGAGCAGGGCAAATACCTGCTTTTTATTAAGATTTAATTTATCTATGATTATCTCTTATCTGATAAAATATAAGTATAAACATACAAAAATATATAATGAAAAACTTTAAAATATAATGATCACTCTACTTCTTATAATCTTTTTATTACTTGTAATCGTTGGGGCATTATATTTAGCTAAATCAATCTTAAAAACCCCAGAAGAATTCCAAGAAGCTGATTTTGAAAGCACTTTGCTTGTCTTAGACGTTCCAAGAAATAATGACAAAACCGAAATGGCGGCAGAGCAATTCTTTGCTAGCCTTCACGGTATCTTAAGAGATGAAAATGAGCTTAAAGCTGGTTATATGCAAGAGCATCTAAGCTTTGAAATCTCATCTATTAATGGACAAATCAGATTCTATGTCTGGGTCCCTAAAAAGCGACGAGTATTTGTCGAAAGCCAAATCTACTCACAATATCCAACAGTGCAAATTAGAGAAGCGGACGAAGACTATACAAAGCATGCCGATACTGCAAAAATTGTCTATACTGGAGAATTACATTTAACAGATAATGATGTTTTACCAATCCAAACTTTTCGTAATTTCGATGTTGACCCGCTAGCTGGCATTACCGCAGCCCTCGCTAAAGCCGATTCTGTAGGCGAAGATCTTTGGATTCAAATCCTAGCTCGTCCAATCCACGACGATTGGCATAAAAAATCTTCAGCATGGGTAAGTGAAGTAAAAGCCGGAGGCAAAACCGGCACTAATCCGTTATTAGCTTTTTTGAAACTATTTAGACTTTTATGGGAAACCCCTGAAGCAAAACCAGATGAAGTAGTCGCTTTATCTGAAAGAGACAAGGGAAGAATTTCTGCCGTAGAAGAAAAAGCTCATAAATTAGGCTATAGCATTAAGATACGTCTAGCCTATGTTGGAGTGTCAGAGGAAAATGCTAGATTAAGACTTCAAGCTTTGTCTTCGACCTTTAAGCAGTTCAACTCCACGAACCTTAACGGATTTACCAATTTAACTAACACTTCTTGGGATAAATCATCCGTTGAAAAATTTAAAACTAGAAAACTAGAAAGTATGGGCTTTATTCTTAACATCGAAGAATTAGCCAGTCTTTATCACTTACCTCATACTAACGTTGAAACCCCTAATATTGTTTGGGCAAATGCTAAAACTGCCGAACCACCTGTTAATCTACCAGTTATTATTCCAAATGACGCTAAACATAACCAAGGAATATCACCTTTTGGAGTAACTAATTTCCGAGGTATTAACTTACAATTTGGAATTAATCGCAGAGACCGTGGACGCCATATTTATATTATTGGACAAACTGGAGCAGGTAAGTCTGGCTTGCTTGAACTTCTTGCCCTCTCCGATGCTATAAACGACGAAGGCTACGCGATCATTGACCCTCACGGTGATTATGCAATTAACAACATGAAATTCATTCCAAAACACCGTGTAAAAGACGTTATTTACTTTAATCCCGCAGACATTGAACATCCTCTAGGATTTAACCCTCTTGAACTTCATGATCCATCTCAAAAGCCACAGGTTTTATCTGAAGTCATAGGTGTTATGAAAAGAATGTTTGGCTATTCATGGGGTCCTAGAATGGAACACATTTTAAGATTTACTATCCTAGCTCTTCTAGATCGACCTGAAACAACTTTCCTAGATATTCAAAAAATTCTAACTGATGATAAATTCCGTAAAGACACCTTGGCTTATTGTACAGACGTCTCAGTACTAAATTTCTGGAAAGCAGAATTTGGCCAGATGAACGAAAAGATGCGAACTGAAGCAATCAGTCCTATCTTAAACAAGGTAGGGGCCTTTACCGCCAACCCTATTATCAGGAATATTATTGGACAACCACATTCATCCTTTAACATTCGAAAGATCATGGATGAAGGAAAAATTCTTGTGATCAACCTATCTAAAGGTCTAATTGGTGAAGATAACGCCGCCACACTTGGTTCATTTATTGTTACTAAGATCCAGGTTGCTGCTATGAGCCGTTCAGACATACCACGTGTCGAAGATCGTCGCCCATTCTATCTCTATGTCGATGAGTTCCAAAACTTTGCTACTGAATCTTTTTCAGTAATTCTATCTGAAGCTCGTAAATACGCTTTAAACCTAACTGTTGCTAACCAATATATTAATCAAATGGAAGATGTTGTTAGAGATGCCGTCTTTGGTAACGTCGGTACGACTATTAGTTTTAGAGTATCACCAGAAGACGCTCCAATTTTAGCTAAACAATTCGAGCCACAGTTCGACGCAGAAGACTTAGTTCAAATGAATAACCGTAATTTCGTAACTTCCATGATGATTCAAGGAGAAAAAGTTCCAGCCTTCTCTGGCGTTACATTAGATCTTCCAAAAGCCAGCGAAGATTATAGCGAAGAGATTATAGAAAATTCCCGTCGCAATTACAGTCGCGGCCGTGAAGAAGTTGAGCTAATGATTAGAAATACAGTTGCTATACCTGATTCTCTGTCTAATAAATTACACAAAGAAACTCAAGCTCTAATGAACGAACAAAAGAAGAATCTGCCAAAGCAAACACAAGCAAGCATGATATCTGGCGCTTATGATGCCAACCCACTAAAACCTTTAGAAAGAAAAAAACCATATTCTCGCATTGCAGAAAACATACCACCAGCTCCAACTCCAAAAAGTGACAGTAATGAAACTTCAAAACAAGTTACAAAAGCACCACAACCACAATCACAAATAGAGCCACTAGCAAACAATACTCCTAAAAGTCCATGGCAACCATTATCTAATATTAAGAATTTAATAAAAGAAGAATCTTCTTTAAACACTAATACTAGCTCATCTAATCAAGATAGAGCTAAGGCTCTTACCACTACTTCTACCTCCATTCCTTCTGCAATCAAAGATAACCGCATAGAACCTAATAGTAACAGTAACAGTGATAACACCACCAACACTACTAATAGTGTTCCAAGCACAGAAACAGCGCCTCAACGTTCAAACGAACTAAGAGATGGCGTAATCCAACTTGCTGATTCTATCTTTTCTGAAACAACAAAAGATGGCGGATCGATCTTACATCTAAGAAAACATAGGGAAGACTTTTGCGTTATACCAAAGCCTGGCGAAAAACCAATCTGCGGGCCGTTAGACGAGCTACAAAAGCGTGGTTTAGTAAGTGGCAACTTAGACCAAATTAAAACTGCTAACCCAGCTCAAACTCCAAATAAAAAGCGAAAAAGACGTCGTAAAAAGCCAAATACCTATAATCCGAACCAAGTAAATAACCGTCCAAATATCAATACTACAAAATAAAAATAATAGAGCAGGGGAATCTCCCCTGCTTTTACTTTTATAAGTGTTAAAGAATGCAACATAATCTTACCTTTTAGATTTAATTATTTTGTCTTACATCACTATTTATATAGGCATCATTTTAGATAAAAGGTTAATTAGAATTCTCTTTTTGCTATATATAGCCAGTTCTCCAAATAAAGAACAAAAATAGAACTTAATACAAGTGTCTAAAAGGCAGCATCAGCATAATGTATCTATTATCCATATATGCCTACATAAGTCACTGGACCCATATGTAAGACACTAAAATGATCATCAAAAGATGTAAAATTTGCCAAGGAAAATACCAAGAAATAGCAAAGACAAATTTATTAAAAATTAATTAAAAAATAAAGAAGATAAAATAAGCGAAAAAGAAAACTCCGAAAAAATTAATAAATTTTATCAAAAAGGGATGAATAAGTAGCCATTCTCCCGCGTGTGTCTTAACTTCGCACAATATACCTTTTGCGAAGTATACAGCTGTATTTATAGATGATTAAGCATTCATGGTCTTTTAGTGCTAATTTCAGATAGATCTTCTTAAATGACTAATTTTTCATTTTTTATTAGCACTACTACCATAAGGAAGGACTTTGTACTTAAAATGTTCTAAATTAAATTTTTAAAGTTATTAATTAGTTAGTTAATTCGTCACGACGTTTTAAAAAGTAATATGGCATCAACACTCAAGGTCTCACATCAATATCCCAATATCCTTAAAATCTCGTTGTTATAAATGCCAAGTTTTCCACAAAATTTAACGCTAGATTATTGATTTGCATTTTTCCCTTTTTGTTATGTTATATGTTTTTTGCTAGTCTTGACTTTTCTCTTCTCTATTTTGTAACATGTTTTTCATAAGAACAAAAATAGAACACCAATCCACTTCTCTTCTCTACTACTTCTGACTTCTTTTATCTATAATAAGCCTGTCTACTGACTCTTATGTCCAAATATTTAGGATAAATACCTTTAGATTTTAGATGATCAATAGAACGCTTAGCGTCCTCAAGCTGTACACCAATGCCTCGCTCGATTGAAAAGATTATAGGATAACTAATCCCAACAAAATAAACCTCAATCTGTCTAGCCTGATTAGCTTTAATAACAATATTATTAACTGTTAAATCAAATTTAGAAGCATTACCAGCTAGTGTACCGATAAATGTTAAAAACCTTTCAGAGGTTACCGATTTTCCTACATTATTATCCGACACCGACTGATCGACAACTTTTATAACATTTTTCGTATCTTCATCAGAATAATAATTTTTATTAAAGGTAGTACCACTACCATCAACATATAATGTCTTATTTAGAAATTCCCAGGAAGCTACTGGTTTTCTTAGGTTAATCACAAAATTAGAAGGCTTAAAAAAAGAATTATCTCTCTTTAAATAAGCAGTCTCAACCTCTGGTATTTTGCTCCTTAAATATTCTGTTAACTTTTTATCATTAACCATAAAGCGAAATGCCTCAAAAGGTC
Organism: TM7 phylum sp. oral taxon 350; assembly: GCA_007845205.1. Lineage (GTDB taxonomy): Bacteria > Patescibacteriota > Saccharimonadia > Saccharimonadales > Saccharimonadaceae > SDRK01. The sequence continues at coordinate 15,546 of SDRK01000003.1, read as the reverse complement.
GACCATTAAAATAACTAGAAATCTCTTTTGCGATCTGGTTTTTATCTTCATTAGAAATATCTGTATTTGCAACGACTTTTGGAGAATAAACAAACTGAGAGATTAATAACACCAAAATTAAGCTAACCCCAGTAATTAAAGATAACAAAATACCTAGACTACTTCTATAATCACTTAATTTATGTAATTTAGTCCGATCAGAAACTACATTAGCATTTTTTTCACCAGCACTTCGAACGTTCATAGCTGTAGTGCCAGTAATAGTCGTACCTAAACGAAAAGCATCGTGATTAGTCTTTAAACTTTTTAGGTCAGTATCAAAAGACGTGGTCTTTTTTTCAAGTTCGCCTAATCTACGACGCGGTCTAAAAGAATCATTTACTTTTTTCTTTTTAAAAATGCTCATGTTTATTTAATTATAGTTTATTTTTTAACTACAGATAAGATTAGTTTTGCCATGTCATAAGACGCATTTGGCTTAGAGAACTTATGAAATTTATTACCTAGATCTTCTAAAAGTTTTTTGTTATCTATCATCTCTATTAAAGTATGGAGCAAAACTTCAGGTTTTTCGGCTATTTCAAAGTCTCCTAATACATATACCGCACCGGCTTCTTTATAGACATTCGTATTCTTAAGCTGGTGTCCACCTGTTAAAAGACCATTAGGAATAATTAAGGTTGCTTTAGCAAGTGCAGCTAATTCAAGCAAAGTAGTAGCCCCTGCTCTTGTTACAACTACGTCCGACGCAGCTAGCATCTTCCACATATCTTTAGCAACAAATGGATAAAGCTTAAAGTGCTCTGTGTCTTTTCCCATTTTCTTTCTTAACTCTTCATACTGATCTCTACCAGCAATTAAGATAAGGTCTGATTTTTTTACCAATTCTTTATAAATAGCACTAACTGCGTCATTCATTCTTTTAGCACCAAGACCACCACCGGTTACTAAAATTAATTTACGCTCTTTTTTAAAACCCAACTCTTCCTTAAAAGAATCTTTTTCTAAACTTGAATAACGTTTAAAAGTATCAGCGATTGGCACACCTACATACTTAGCTTTGGTTTTATCATAAGGATAATATTTTAATGGTGCACCAGTAGCGATCTTTGTAGCAAATCTAGACAAGATTCTATTTGTTAAACCCGGATGAGCATCCGAATCATGAATCACTAAAGGAATATTTAAAGCCCTAGCTGCTAGTCCTACTGGCAAGCAGACAAATCCGCCTTTAGTGAATACTACGTCTGGTCGCCAAAGCAATAATTTTGCTACACTCTCCAAAAATCCCCAACCGGTACGAAATAAGTCGCTAAAGTTCGCCCACAAAACATCTAGATGTCTTGCCTGAGAATACCATGGTATACCATGGTATCTACGGAACTTACCAGAAGATATCCTTAATACTTCTAGATTTGGATCAAAAGATTTCATGACATTTTTAGCCTGATTATAAAACTTCTTATCGCACCAAAAACGAATCTTTACATCTTTATCTATTTTCTTAATTTCTGAAAGAACTGCGACTACTGGTGTGACGTGACCGCCGGAGCCACCGCCCACTGTTAGAATCTTCATCGATCCTCACCTCCTTATTAGATTTATCATACTGCATATATCTCGACATGTTAAAGACCAGCCCAATCACGCTACAAGTAACAAGTAAGCTAGTTCCACCATAACTTAGAAGCGGTAAAGTAATACCTGTAAGCGGAATTAATCCAACCATTGCCCCAATATTTACAAAAATATGTGAGCCAATCCAACCAAATACGCCAACTGCTACAAGCCTCATCCAAATATCCGACATCTTCATAGAATCCCTTAAAATCCTATTAAGTAGCCATCCATACAAGATAACTACAAGCATCGATCCTACTAATCCTGTCATTTCACCAATAACAGCAAAAATCGAATCATTTAAAACCTCTGGTAAATATCCAGTAGCTTGTACTGAGTTACCTAACCCTACACCAAAAAGACCGCCTGAGCCAATAGCAATCTTCGCATGCTTAATATGGTAAGAATTCTCATCCTGACTTACATTGCTAGAACCAGATAAATAAGTAAAAACTCGCTCCATACGGTGTGGAGAACCTACCGTAAAAATAATACCTGCTATTAAACATGCCCCGACGATCATTAGCATGTTACGCGTATTAACTTTAGCTACAAATAACATCGTAAGTGCAATTGAAATAAAAGAAATACCTGTTCCCATGTCTTTTTGTGCCACGATAATAAACAAAGCACCAATAGCAACAATTAATCCAACTGGGAATAATGTACAAAACCAATCATTAATCTTCCCTTCTTTATAGCGCATGCCAATAAAAGCAGCTAAAAGCAATAACGCACCAAATTTGTAAAATTCAGCCGGTTGCAAACCTCCTATAAAAGGCACCTTAAACCAACGACAAGCCCCATTAGTACAATCGACAATCGATACTTTTAAAACCCCAAAAACGAATAAAACAATACAAGATGCTAACCCTATAATGAAAAATGTTTTTGTGTTCCTTCTAATCCAATCAAGCCTAATAATAGCCATGAACACAAATGAGCCCAAAGCCATCCCAACTTTTATAAGATGTAATATAAAGTAATGCGAATCAGGAAGATTAGTCCCATTAAGAGCATTATAAGATAAGGCTTTCTGAGGACTAATCGAAAACATTACAATTAAACCGGCTGCTAAAAGAAAAACCATTGCCAAAAACAATTGAAAATCTGGACGATGTGGACGTAAGACATTAGCCTTTTTCCTTGTCTCCCTATCCACACTCCAAATCTCCATAAAGAATTTGGAAATCATCTTAATAAAATAATCGATGATTTTACCAAAAGACATTTTTTTCTCTTGGTTATACATCTACTGACCAACCGTTCCAGTTACTGCCACTAAGATACCGATTAATGCAGAAATAGCCCCTATTACCCAAAAACGCATTGTAATCTTCACTTCTGGCCAACCAAGCGCCTGTATGTGGTGATGAATTGGAGCAGATATAAAAATCTTTCTTTTAAAGACTTTCTTAGAAAATATTTGAATTAACGAAGATCCAACTTCAATCACAAAAATCACACCAATAATTGGCAAGATGAACATTGTATCAGTTAGCATACAGACAACCCCAAGCGAAGTACCAATAGCAAAACTACCAACATCCCCCATAAAGAAACGAGCTGGATAAATATTAAACCATAAATACGCAAGCAAAGCCCCAACCATTACAAAACAAAAGACTGCGATATGAAGTTGTCCCTGAATTGTTGCTATTGTACCAAAAGCCGTATAAGCAATCGTAGCTAGTCCACCAGCAAGACCATCTAAACCGTCTGAAATATTCACCGCATTACCAGTCGCTACCACGATAAATGCGAAAACCGGTATGACTAACCAACCAAGTTCAATCATGCCAAGATATGGTACGTGAATTGCATGATAGCCTAATTTTGCAAAGAAGTACCATCCCAAAATCGCTCCCATAGCAAAGATTAATGCAAATTTAATTGACGATCTAAGACCAGCCACACCCTTACCATTACCAAACACGTTAATAACATCGTCTATTAGACCAACGATTCCACCACCGACAAAAGCAGCAAGTGGTAGCCAAGTCTCTCTACGGTCTAAGTTAAAGAAAAATGTAATGATTGTTACTGCTACCAAAAAGATGATTCCTGCCATAGTTGGAATATTTCTCTCTAATTTTTCTGCTTGTTGTTTTGCAAAAACTGTTAATTTTTCACCAGTTGTAGCAGTCTCTCGTTTCCTTTTCCAAAACTTAAATCGATATGCAAAATAAGTATAAAGTGGCGTTAAAAGCATACTTAAAATGAATGCTGAAACACTTAAAATAGCTAGTGCAATTATTCCTGACGTATTTGCTACCATATTTATCATTTAGATCTTACTCCTTAGGTTTTATCTTTAAATAATTCAACATCCAGTTAGAAATTTCTGTAAAAATTGGCTGAGCGTGCTTACCGCCTTCTAAGTTCATATTCTTACCTGATACTTGCACCATAATCACATAACGTGGCGTGTCATCTCCACCAAATCCTAAATAAGTTCCAATCGTCTGATCATTATTATAGTTACCTGATTCAATAGTTTGAGAAGTACCAGTCTTTCCTCCTATAGTGTAACCCTTTTTATCCCTTGATTTAAAGACACCACGAGCTTCGACTAGCATATTTTTTACTGTCTCAGATGTCTCAGGTTTTATAACATTAGCTTTTGAATCATCAACAGTGTTTTTTACAAATTTTCCCTGATCATCAATACTACCAGCAATAACTGTTGGCTTATAATACTTACCACCATTAACCACAGCAGAAAATGCTGAAGCTACTTGCACCATCGTAAGATCTAGTCCTTGACCAAAAGACATATTTGAATATCTAACAGCATTTCCCTGCTCTTCATCTGGCGAGATAATTCTACCAGCTTGCTCACCAGAAAGCTCAATACCCGTTTTTTTGCCTAGTCTAAAACGATTGTAATCATAATCATAAATCGTATCTCTTGCTTTTCTCGTAATATAGCTGCCATCTCCTAAACGTTCAGCGATCGTCACCATTCCAGTGTTTAAAGACCAATTAAGTGCATGTTGCATTGTGATCATCCCAAGCTGTCCTTTGGACGAGTTAGTAATTGTTATATCATCAACCTTTATCGAATCAGTATTTACATAAGTCGAGCTTGGTGTAATTACACCTTCATTGATACCGGTTGCCACTGTAAATGTTTTAATTACAGACCCAGGCTCATATGGCATAGAAATTGTGCCATTAATGAAATCAGAAGCATCCGTTACTTTGTTGTACTCACTCGGATTATAAGTTGGGAAATTTGCCATAGATAAAACATGACCAGTCTGTGGATCCATAACAATCACGCTACCTTTATTAGCACCAATTTTCTTTAAGTTCTCTTCTAGTACTTTCTCCACCTGATACTGCACGTTCCGATCAATAGTTAAAACGACATCCTTACCATTCTCTACTGGTACAGAAATATTATTATTACCAATACTAAGTGGCGTATTAGAGATATCAGTTACGGTCTTTAATACTCCGTCTTTTCCTCTTAATTTAGAATCTAAGAACCCTTCAACACCATACTGCCCATTGCCTTCAGAGTTAACAAAACCTAATACCTGCGAAGCTAAATTACCTTCCGGATAAAAACGTTTTCCATAATCCTTAAAGCCTACGCCGTAAAAGTTTGATTCCTCGATCATCTCCTTCTGACGACGTGACAATCCTTTAGCAAGTACTACATATTGTGTACCAGTTTTTCTCATTAAACTTCTAATATCGCCACTAACTAAGTTACCACCAGCTACCTGCATTAACTTCTCATAAACTTCATCATGCTTTTTAAGAACAGTTGGATCAACGAATAAATCATAAAATGGCTCATTCAAAACTAAAGGTACGGGATTACCAAAACTCATACCATAGATTTGTCCTCGTTTTGCTGGTATGGCAAGTCGTTTAACCTGTTCATTGCTTGCCTCCATCTTATAGTAAGAATATTTAAAACCTTGCAAATAAACTAAACTACCAAAAATCAAAAGGATCACAAAACCCAAAATAACTTGAAGCCATTCAAGTCTAGTTTTTAAAAAAAATATATTTTTTGTATCTTTCGACTGCATAAATAATTGCTAACGCTTATGTTAATTTTACCATTTTCTATTTAAAAGAATAAAAGACTAGATTTGCATCTAGTCTTTTACCATAGAGAAAACATCAAAGTTTTTAATATTTTTTAATTAGATACGTAGCTAACGTTAGAAGGTGTTGACATATTCTTAGCCACAGAAGAATCTTTAACTTCTTTCAAAGAAGTGAGTCTTGCATTCTCAACTTCTAAATCACCTTTTTTATTTGTAAGTTTTGAAATATCTTCGTTTAATTTACTTGTTCTGTAATCATAACCTGTAGTTTGTGCTACCTGACTTAAGTAAACTAGTCCTGCAAGTACAACAAAAATTGTAACAAGCGCTAAATACATAATTGGTCCAATTTTTACATTTGAAGTAAAAGCAACCATATTCTGATTCCGTGACCACGACGTATTTTGCATAGTAGTACGACGTGAACGAAACTGTGAAGTTTGTTGTTTGTACATTTTGGTTGTTTTCTCTCTGTTTTTATTTTTGTGTGATTTTCCCCAGTTATAGAGCTACAAAAGTAGCTCTATAACCTGTGTGAGGGTTAGGTTCGCTTATAATACACGAACTTTGACTTTTGCGGTGCGTGATGCATCTAGTACGTTGATTCGGACAGTCATTTTTATGTCCTCCTTTTTTGGTGTTTATTTTTTCATTGCGACTCGTAATTTGGCACTACGAGATCGCGGATGGTAAACGTCTTCGGTTGCCCCATCAATCACTTTTTTGTTAACAGGAATTAAATCAGCCTCAAGTCCAGCATCAAATTCCGATTTAAAATATTTTTTTACTAATCGATCTTCTAAGCTATGAAATGAGATAATTCCTAGCCTACCACCTGAGTTTAACAACTCTTTTAATAGCGGAAGTGTCATTTCAATTTGAGCTAATTCCTGATTGACTTCGATTCTTAGGGCTTGAAAGGTTCTTGTAGCTGGGTGAGTTTTAGACCACTTACCTACATGTTCTTTTAAAATTACATCAGCCAATTCTTTAGTGTCTTTTATAGGTCGGTTTTTTATTATCGCTTTTACGATTCTTTTAGCAAAACCAAGCTTCTCTTCACCATATTTTGTAATAATCTCTAGAAGGTCTTGTTCCTTATAGTGATTAACTATATAGTCTGCCGAAAGCTCTTGTCTTCGGTCCATTCGCATATCAAGTGGACCAGATTTTGTAAAAGAAAAACCTCTCTCTGGCTGATCTAACTGTGGTGATGAAACCCCCAAATCAATTAGAATCAGATCAAATTTTATTTTTTTATCGATTAGTTCACAACAAGCATGATAAAAATCTGTATTTAAAATTGTAGCGCCCTTTTCTTTTAGAAAAGCTAGATTCTTAGCTGCATACTCGTCCCGATCAACTAATATGGATTCTAGATAATTACCAGTTATATTTAAAATCTTTGATGCATGACCACCATAGCCTGCAGTTAAATCTAAATAAGATTCGCCACGCTTTGGGTTCATAGTCTCAATGACTTTATCTAATAAAACTGGTATATGATGTGGTGGATTATCTTTTATACTCATACTCTTAGCTTATATTTTATGCTAAGAACTCGAGATCACCTAACCGATAGACAATCTTTTTTGTTTTATTTTGTTTTTGTTTTTGTTAAAGATAAGTTGTCACCTGCGTTTTTAAAGACCGCCGAAGCTAAATCATTTTTCAGGTGATTGAGAGACTTATTTATATATTGTGTGTGAGGTGGAGTTTTTATTTTGGGAGGTGTGTTCAAATTGTAATTTAAAAAAATGTACAACATTTGCTTATTGAGTGCGTCCAAATGTTAGAATCGCACGATTGCCTACCAGATAGTCGATCTCGAGAGTTTCTCTTTTTAATAAACTGTTAAGGTACTTTTAGATCTTTATGGCTTCATAAGGCGCCAGTATTTTCCAGCTCTTACCGCCACTAATTCGCGATCTATTTCAGAATAGTCTAGAAGATTTTGTTCTATAACTATTCTTCCCTGTTTTACATCCATCTCAGCCTCAATCTTACCGTAGCGAAATTTAACGTTTAGGTCAGCAATTGTCTCATCTAATATGCTTCCCTGTAGTTCCGGTTCCACTAACTGATCCCAGACTGCTTTTGGATACATATGAAGGTACTTTTTAAAACCTCTAGTTATGACTACCCCAGAAGAAAATTCTTCACGAAGTTCGCTAGGTATTGTCAACCGACGTTTATCGTCAAGTTTTCTTTGAAAGTAGTCCATAAAAGAACTGGTTTTTTGTAACCTTCACTTTATTAAGTTTTATATTTTTTGTTCTGTGGATGTTTATTTTTGTTTCTTTTTATCTCCACTGACTTAAGTTTACAACCCACTTTTACCCACATCAACCCCCAAATTTGATTTTTTCAGCAAAATATAAGCTTTTCCACAATGGTCTGTGGAAAACAAAAATAATAGCCCCACCAATGGTGTTGCTACTATTTTCTATAACACTATAAGCCTTATTTTTATTGATTTTTTATTATTTATTAATTTATTTTATTTTTTATTTTCCCTATATTTATAATCCTTCTTTTCTAAAATGTTATTTTAACTTTATTAGTTAGTTTTAGATTATTGTTTTAGTTTGTTTATCAATCTATGTCGTATTTTTATTTAGTCTTCTCTTTTATAAAAGACCGTAGTATTTAAAGGTGATCCAAGTTGTAAGGACTGCTAAGTTTATTAAAAGACTAGTAATAAGTAAAGATGCTTTAAAATCTTCCATTACTCCTTTTAGACTGTCTTGTTCCAAGACTAATTCATTTGTTTGATTTTTGTTTATGGTGTTTGTTTGTTGATTCATAACCATACATTAGCATAAGCTTTATATTTTGTCAATAATGGTGTCTAATAACCAAAATATTTATTCAAAAAATTAATCTAATAATTAACAAAATCTTCGCCAAAAAGTTCTTTTAATTTAAAAAGAATTTCTTTTTCAGAACGACCAAAAGTTTTAGATAGCTCTTCTACTGACATGCCATTTAAGAAGTAAGTGCTAAGGTCGGCAAGATCTAACTTATTCCATCTTTCATAAGCATTAATATGCTTTTTCTTTTCATTTTGAATTTTTGCTTGCCAAGGCGTTAAATCTTTTTCAACTTTCTTAGTTTTTCTTGTTCTTCGCTTTTTTACAGATTTTATCTCCTGATTATTTAAATAAGCGAACTTTTCTTCATTTTTCTTGGATGCGGCTCTTAATTTCTCGTCTATAGCCTGTGATTCATCCGACACTTTTAAGGCAATATCGTTAAGCCCTAAAAGCTTTAGTGATTTTAAATCTTTAACTCTAGACAAGGCAACATAGCCCATCCCTTCTATAAAGGCATTAGATAGATTAATTGTTGCACTATCTAAAGTCATCCCTTGAGATTTATGTACTGTTACTGCCCAAGCAAGTTTTAGAGGAATTTGTGAAACGCTAGCTCTAATATTTTCACCGTCCATCAAATCCCAAAGTTCTGGTTCAATAGCTAATGTATTGCCATTTAAAAACTCAACTATTGGATAAGATTCTTCAGAAAAGCCAACTATTTTACCGATAGATCCGTTTACATATTTACCGTATTTATGATTCTTAACCGTCATGACTAGTGCTCCAATTTTTAAATCGAGATTTTCTGGAACACTTATAGAATTAATCAAGATCTTACCGCCATAAGCATCGCCAATAATTTTTGCCTGGTAAGAAATAGTTTCTTCAATAATTTCTTCTAGCTTCGCGTTGTTTATAGCATCGACATTAGCATTATTAGTATGAAGATATGTCTCTTCGCTTTCTTCGTCTATATATTCAACAAAACAGCTCTCCAAAGATTTAATATCTTCTTCAGTTATTTTATTGGAACGAATATTATTTAAAATTCTAATTAGATTATTATCCCTAGAACGATGTTGCTCAGATAAATAACAAACAACAAACTTAGCTTCTTTTATAACATTAGAATAAACAACAAATTTACCAGATCTTTCGCTCGGCCGATTAACCGGTGGTAATTGTGAAAAATCTCCACATAGCACTACTTGAATACCACCAAATGGGGTGTCGTTTTTTCTAATAACCCGACAAACATAATCGACAAGATCCAATCTATAATCATGGAGCATGGATATTTCATCTATTACTAAAATATCCGTATTTGAGATTACTTGTTTTCTAGCTTCAGAAAAATTTTCAAATTTTATTTCATTGCTATAAGCTTTTGTACCAATACCAGCCCAAGAATGAATAGTCATACCATTAAGATGCGAAGCAGCAAGACCTGTCGAAGCTGTTACAGACACATATTTACCCTGTTCTTTAGCTAGCTTAATAAACTCATTTAAACAATAAGTTTTACCTGCTCCAGCTGCTCCAGTAAGCAAAATATTTTTGCCCTGAAGCATAATTTTTAAAGCCAAAGATTGTTTCATCTATTACTAGTATATCTTAACTAGGTTTGAGTGAGCGTTGTAGTTAAATCTAAAGAATAAGTTCCCGCTGGTGTTCTTGGTGGCACAATCTGAGATAAAGCTACACCAGCAATACCACCTCGCCAAAGTCCCGGAGTAGCATTTCCAGAAGCTGACATAATTGTAATTGCATTATTACCGGATGAGAGTTTTGCTTGCGTTCCTAGAGCCATAGAGGTGCCAGCTCTTGATGTTCCATTTAAATCAGTTACCGATGCGACTGCTGGATTAATAGATAAATTACCTTGCGCGTTTGTGCCATTCGCATAATAAACCCTGGTTTTAGCACTATCCGAAGACCGATACCAACCAGCATTAGTAGAAGCTAAACCAACCGTTAAGGACCAGTTAGCCGCAGCTCCTGGATTATCCACATATAACAATTTTGAATTATCCGATAAAGATCCATGAGAAGTCTGTTCAGCATTAGAAGTGGTAATCGCTCCCATATTAAAAGATGGATTTATCACCGAAGCAGCGCCAGCAGTTGTTCCTGCTTGAAAACCAGTAGATAATACACCAGACAAAATGGTCTGCGTTAACTGAATATTAATGGTATTAGCCGCGTAGGCAGTAGCAGGCACACCAAAAAGACAAACAACAATCGCCCCGATGCCTAACTTTTTTAGAAATCTCATAGAATTCCTTTTTCATTTTTTGTTTTTGTGATTTTTATTTTTATAAAACAAAATTTTAGATATTTACTATCTAAAATAAGGAAAACAAGATTGTTATTTTTTAGTTTTATGTTTACCTTATTTTTTGTTTTTAACTCCAGGCGTTCTCACCTACCTGATTACTTTGGATTATAACATAATGGCTATGCTTAATACTAGCATTATTTTTAAAATCCTTAAGTTTGCGTATTTACTATTTTATATCTTAATATATTTATAGTTTTTCTTTATGTTCTTCAATTTGTCCTTAATACTTTGAGGATAAATATCAAGCACATAAAGAAAGGTACCTTAATGTTAGATCGTAGTGATTACAGATTTGCTATATCAAAAATGGCAGATTATTTATTCTCAAAACAAAAGACCATCCATTTAGCTAGAACAATACTTCCAATAGAAGTATCCTTAGCGTCAAGTAATATTAATTTTATAGAATATAAAATGGTAGAATCGTCACTAGATGAGATTCCATTATCTGGCGAGCTAAATCTAAAAGATCAATATTTTGAAGTAAGCAAAGAAGAAGCCATTGAGGCTCTTACGTCAAGCTTTGTCAAAGGACTAACCGATGAAGAAGGATTTAAACACAATCCTTTTAAAATTGTTTTCTTTATAATCTTCTCTAATAATCTACTAGATAATCTTAAAGATATTGATAAAAGTTTTCTACTTTTCTTAGATGGAATTAGTGAAAGAGCTGAAAGCAAACGGACAAAAAATATTCCGCTTCAAACACAAGTCGAGTATTCTACGCTTCTTCTTGAATTTTTTGCAATGGTAAGATGCATGTCTCCTGCCAAAGCTCTAAAAATATTTAATAAATACTATAAAGTGAATAAAGATAAATCTGCAGTCACCAAAGACAACCTATTTATTTGTTTTGAGAACGCCTTATCAACATTTCTACCAGAAGAAGAACCAATTTACGCAAAGATTGGTTCTAGTCACTTAGTTTGGGAGCTATTTTGTAAGATGTTCTTTACTGGCGAAGCAATAGACCCTCTTGGCCTAAAGAGTTACCAAATGGCTAAAAAGAAATTAAATGAAGAATTTGGAGACGAATAAAATCTAAACATTTAAAATAGTAAAAGGCTGGCACCACCAGCCTTTTTATTTTTATCATTAAATTTTTAACTTTTCATTTAATCTTCTATTTTTTATTTATCTATTTCTCTAGGACCTAGGTGGCTCACCTTCTGGCTCATTTAGAAGTTTCTTAGATTTAATAACATAGCGCTTTCCAGTTACATTGCTAACTATGTAGTCTTCATTTAAGAGGTTAACAAAAGTATCTAGATCATGTCCGTCCATAATAATTATTGAACCATCGTCAGAGGTCATTAAATCTAATTGCATCTCGTCTGAATAATCAAGAAGTTGATCTTGTTTCATAAGTTCAGGATCAATTTTTTGTAACTTATTAATAACGTTTTTCTTCTCCCTTACAAGAGCTTGCATATTTAATCCCTCAGGAAAAACTAGCTTAAAGTTCTTTTCGATTTCCTCAACTTTTTTATCGGCAATTAATTGCTTTTTGTAATCATAGCTAAAAATACGTTCAAACTTCGTCTGATTAAAAACAAAAATATCGTCCGCTATAATAAGCACTTGGTTATCTGCTGGCATTTTTACGCCAAAGTCAGCTTCATAACTTTGGAAACGCCCTTCTTTAAACTCCCAAGCCGTAACACCACCTAGAACTTGTCCTTGGTTAATCTGCTTTACTACAAAAAATGGCTCTAAGCCTTCGTCTTTAGGTGTAAACATTGCAATAACACCCTTCATGCGCTTAAACTCATGATCGGCTTCAGAAAAAATTGCAATCTCTTCTCTAGTTGTTTTTATAGTATTAATCAAAGTCTCAGCCCGACCGACATTAGAAAGCTTAGTAGTAAGTAATACGTTTTCTTCTGCTTCTGCTAATTCAAATTCTTGTACACTAAGCCCCATTTGCGAACCAAGTTCTACTTGGTTAATCAAATCATATAAGAATAGTGGTCTAATCTGCGATTCGACATCTTTTGAAAAACTAACCGAAAATGGCGTGTAATTCTTATTAAATAAAAAGAATTCAACATCAATATCTTTCTTTTCAGCTTGTAATCGATTTGCCCAAAGAAAAATATCGATCCTAGATTTTACTTCCTGATTTTCTGACATTTCTACCCCTTATAAATTAAATTCATCGGATCATTACCTTTTAATATTTCTTCCCTGGCTTTATTAGCCCATTGATCCGCTAATTCATTGCCTTCCTGACCATTATGACCACGAACCCAAATAAGTTCAACATTAGATTTTTTATAAGCCTCATATAGCGGTTTTACAATATCTAAATTTTTGATACTGCCTTTTTTAGTCCAATTATTTTTCTCCCAAGTTATTGCCCACTTAGTCAAAACATTAATCCAAAATTCACTATCTGAATAAACCTTTGCTTCTTTACCCTTTAAATGTTCTAGGCATCTTAAAAGAGCAAAGCCCTCCATACGAATATTAGTGGTCTCTTTAGCCTCCGGCTCACCACCTAAAATAACCGGTTTGCCATCACTAATAACAGCAAAACCTCCAGGACCTGGATTAGGGCTAGCGCTCCCGTCTGTATAAAAAACTAGGCTCATGAAATTAGATCTCTTCTGGCATTACACGTTTTTGCTCAGTAGTATCCCGATCTCTCACAGTAACCGTACCATCACTTAGAGTATCGAAATCAATTACTACACAATATGGTGTACCAATTTCATCCTGACGACGATATCTTTTACCAATATTACCGTTATCGTCCCACATAACATTTGAGTATTTCTTTTTAAGCAGTGAAAAGACCTCTTTTGCCTTATCAACAAGCTCTGGCTTATTTTTAAGAAGTGGTGATACAGCAAATCTAATAGGAGCTAAGTGTTCTGGGAATTTTAGATAGACTCTTTTTTCGCCATTAACTTCATCTTCTCTATATGCTTCAGAAATTACTGCCATTAAAGCTCTTTCAACACCAAAAGATGGTTCAATAACATGTGGCACAAAACTTTCGTTCGTACCTTTTATCGTGTATGCCATAGATTTGGAAGCTTCTCGCTCAATATTTGAAAGATCGAAATCTGTCCTATAAGCAAGACCTAACATTTCTTCTTTACCAATCGGATACTGATATTCGAAATCAACAGTTCGCTTTGAATAATGAGCCCGATCTTCTTTAGACACTTCCTTAGCAAAAATTTTATTACGATCTAGCCCTAATAAATCACACCATTCATAGATTAAATTAATCCATTTTTCAAATTCCGCTTCCCAAGTTTTAGGATCGACGAAATATTCGATTTCCATTTGTTCAAACTCACGCGAACGGAAAATAAAATCACGTGGTGATATCTCATTACGAAAAGCTTTTCCTTGCTGAGCAATACCAAATGGTAGATTTGGATAAAAATTATCTACAACATTTTTATAATTCGTAAAAATACCTTGAGCTGTTTCTGGACGTAAGTAGCTAATACTTGCATCATTAGATATTGGACCAACATGAGTTTTAAACATCATGTTGAAAGTTTTTGATTCACTTAATAGATTACCGTCTGGGCTTTTTATATTCTTTTCCTTAATTAGCTGATCCATTTCAGCCATTGTGAGTCCATCTGGATCAAAACCAGCATCTTTAATTAGGTGATCTGTACGATATCTCTTGTGATTAATCGTGTCTTCACACAAAGGATCAACAAAAGTCTTAACATGTCCAGATGCTTGCCAAACCTTTTGATTCATTAAAATCGCAGCATCCACGCCATACATATCTGTTCTTGAATCAACAAAAGTCTTCCACCAAAGATTCATAATATTACGTTTTAAAACAACACCAAGAGGTCCATAATCCCATGTTCCGCTTAATCCGCCATAAACCGACGATCCTTGATAAATAAAACCACGTCGCTTACATAAAGCAACTATGTCTTCTAACCTCTTATTTTCCTCTTTCATATACTTAAAGTATAGCAATAATTAATAAGCTAATTAAAATGATTTTCAGCGAGAGCTAAAGCATCACCTAAAACAGAATCAATGCCACCAATTTTTGTCACTAAATCTAAAGAGTTATTATTTACGACCCTTAAGAATTTAATTACATCACCATTTATCTTGCCACCAATATCTTCTTTTAGACCCCGTTCTAGATAATCGTAAGTATATTTTTTATTTTTCTCTAACTTTTTCCCATCTACGTCATATAGCATATTAAGCTCATTACCAAGTAACTTCTGATACTGTAGCAAAAACCAAACTCTAATCAACCGCAGATCTATCTTTAAGTCATCTAGTCCGGATAACACCTGGCTTAAAAGATCGTACCATTCAGGTTCTTCAATCTGATTTACCGCCTTACCAATATTTTTTAACGTGTCATAAGCAAAAGTCATCCGATCATAGGACTTTAAAATATTTCCATAAAATCTAATAAGTCTTGCCGAAGTTAAAATTGCTAAAGAAGATTTATTACTTTTTGTAAGAACTATTTCACTCTCACATAAAAGTTCAACACTTCCAGCAAGACGAGATTTTTCTTTTCTCACACCCCTTGCAATCACAGAGCGTTTACCCAAAGGAGTAACTAAATCCAAAATCCGATCCGCTTCTTGGTAATTAGTACGCCTTAAAACTATCGCTTTAAGTTTTTCGTTCTTCATTCTTATATTTTCTTACTATCTTAATAACGTCATCAGGATGCATTGTA
>SDRK01000026.1 GCA_007845205.1 TM7 phylum sp. oral taxon 350 | reverse complement strand
ATTTTTGCTCTTTGTTTTTCTTTTCTTTATTTCTTCTTTTTAAACTTAAAGATATAAGCTCCGTAACCTAGAGCAAGCAGAATACCAATGTAAAGTAATAAGATATACCAAGCTGGCATTATAAAGATAATTTTGTCGTCGGTTTTCTTTGAAACAATCTCACCATCTTTTAGATTAGCAAGTCCAGCTAAACGACTAGGTGTTTTATCGTACTTGATTTCACTACTTACTCTATAAAAGCCACCCCAGATATATGGTTTAGAGGTATTAGTTAGGTTGGAATTTTCAAAACTAGCCAAGTAACTACTTTTAGCAATTACTGGATAAGTGCCACCATATTCTTCGACTTTTAGACCAAATAGATTCTTTACATAGACTTTAATATCTGTATCTGCAGAAACATTACCTTCGGATTTTAAAGTAACGTCATATCTTTCATTTGGTGCGAAGAAGCTGCCACCTTTAGTAACATTTAGTGATTCAATGCTAACCTCTCGTTTTAAATCACCAGGGATTGTATTTACTAAACGAATTGCCTGTCTGGTCTTAATTTGTACTCCGCCTTCACCGCTAGGTTTACTATCACTGGCTTCGTAGACAATACAGCCATTATGTTCGCCAACGTCAGTCTTTTGCGGAATAGTTACATCAAAATCGACTTTAGTTTCCCCAGAAGCCGGGATAGTTACTTGTTCTTTAGAGAGCTTGATCCAAGTTCCCACTTGCTCTTTTTTATCTGCCCTCTGCTTACAAGTAAACGCCCCTGTATTAGTGAGCAATCCATCCGTTGCATAAAGATCTATCTTTATCTCTTTGTCCGTCTGATTCGTTAAAATCACTGCGTCTTTTTTACTTTGCCCAAAATTCAAGTCGTAAATAAAAATTGATTTAGATCTTGGATTATCTGGATTTTCATTAGCTGGCCTTGCTCCATAAGAAGCTCCAACATTACTTTCAGCTGATACCTTTGCTGGACTTAGTATTAAAGAACCACTCATTAAAACACCAAAAGATAAAATAGTGGCCAGTTTTACCGATTTCTTCACTTATTCATCACTCCCTTTTTCTAAAATTATCTTTATTATACCGAGCTTATGCTTAATAATAAACATAAACTAAATCAAACAAGATAAAAATAAGATAAAGAACAAAAAGAAATAAAAAAAGAAATAAAAAAAACAAACACAAGCAGAACAAAAAGAAAAAACCTATAGATATATAAAAAACAAAAGAACAACAAAACAAAGAAAAAGAATAAAAATAATAAATAAAATGAAAAAGTTGTAAAATAGAATTATTTCAACATTTACATTCAATATACTATTATTGACACTTTTACTAATTTATGCTAATAATATAAGTAGCTATTGGGTATAAATATCTAAAGCGAACTTTAATAGCGTAGATAATAGATAAGATTTCTATTAACTATCGCTTTACGTAGCGTTCTGGATATAACCTAAAACAAAAAAGAAAGAAAAAGAATATCCAAAAGGATATTCTTTTTTATATTCTTTCTCTATTTTTGTATCACGCACACTACACATACATACACATGTATATGTATGTGTATATGTACTTATATCTAGAATGCTGCGTAAAAGCAGCCAATTAACGACAAAGTAAAACTTAAAAAATAAAACTTTTAGTTAATACTTCTAGTTAATTGAATCGATCTATCTCAAAGAACAAACAACAAAATGGTTTTCGCATTATGACCAAGCCATCCAATCAAGCGGAATTTTATTAATTTCCGATCACCTTAGTCTTCGCAAATAAGCAGATGAAAATAAAAGACAAAGATAGCTAACTAAGCAATAGTTAAAATCAATTTCAAATTCATATATATTCATCTCTTTATTTGCGAAGACTAAAAGGTTTTCGCAATTTTATTAAAATTAAGCCACCGAAAGGAGGCAAAATGCGGAAACCAATCCTTCTGGTCGCTACTGGGGCAGTAACTACTGCTCTGGTGGTCACCAGTGTGGTTGGGTCACTCCACAATAAAAAAGTGACCGAGGGGAGTGGGGCCAATACCCCCGCTCCCCAAGGGCAGGTGGTGTCGAACACCTGCCCAAGTAACCGCTATGCGGTCACTGAAAAAACTTCCTCAACGGGGTCATACGTTGAGGGAGGGATCGTCGTCAAAGACGGCGATCCAAAAAAAGCGCTGGTCGAATTTATTGACCAGCGCGCCACTGGCTACCCATCATGGGTAGCCATGGCGTTTAAGACGTTAGTGGACCCGTCCACTAACGTCAATAAAAAACAAAAAGACTTTACCGTCCAATGTGGCGGTAAGGCCTATCTCTCTCTGGAGGGCCAAAAAGCCCTCCAGACCCTTGACGCCGTCGTCAGGGGGGCTGAGGTGAGCACACTCACCACAGCCGAAAACACCTGGACATCAGGTCTGGGTGGAGATGGCAAAGTCGTCGGCGCGCTTGGCGTCGACGACGGAAAGGAGGCGATGCGAATCGCCTCCGCTAATGGTCGCGCAGGCGAGATGACCCTCGCCTGCGCAAACTGGCACACAACGGAGGGCGCCGTTCCAACCGGCACCCTCCCGCGTGTGCCGGAGGAGCCGGCAACACCGCCACACCACGATGGCGGCGATGTTAAAGTCGCCGCCCCGTGGAACGGCGGGGCGGCCCGTTCGGTCGATAACGGCCGGGCGGGTTATAAGGCCACGCCTGCGGCGAAGACGCCGCAGGTCGTGGCTAATGGTAGCGGAGCACAAGCTCCGCTACCAGCCGCCGCAGCCGGTGGTGTCGCACATGGCACCACCGGTGGGGCAAACTACGGCGGGGCTTCACAGCCCCGGCCGTCGAATGCCCCGACGGCAAAACCCGCCGAAGAGGTAAAACCCCCGGCGGGTATGGAAGGGATGTAAAGTCCCTTCCAAAAAAAAGAGATAGGTCGATTAGAGTCCCTATCGCCATTGTGTAGACTTCCAAAATAGGAAAAACATGGCGGTAGGCTCTAAAGGGGACGCTCGGCGTCCCCTTATCTCTTTTAAATACTTATTTATTTTTAGTCTTTGTTCTCATTAATTTTCAAATATTTTTACTCTTATTGTTTTTATTTTCGTTAATTATTAATCATTTATTAGCTATTAACTATTCTTCTTCATTTAATTTATTTTCATATCTAATTTACTTTTTGTTTTTACTTTTATCTTTAAATTAAATATGAATACAAATTAATTAAATAATTAAATATTTTAGTTATAATTTTGGTTACGTTTAAATATATTTTGTAATCAGGCAAATATCTGTTACGCTTATTGACTTTTTATGGCTTTTATGGTAATAATATAGATATTCAGGTATGTTGTGTGGATTAACCTCTCCTGATGAGTTTTGTTAAATATTATCTTTAGCAAATTTAACATTTTTCATGACGAGATGCGTTATTATATAAGTGGTATAAATTTGCTTTTTTAGCCGAAAACCAAAAAACATTAAACTAAAATAATAACACCATAGAACTTGCATTCTTGCAGGAAGGAGTATTGCGTATGAATAGAATATTTAACGCATTCAAAAAAGTTCCTAAAGCTGTTTATGGTATTTTTGCTGTAGTTGCTATGGCAATTATCGTACCAACAGTTTTAAGTGCATATGGCCCTAACCGTACTCTATTTACTAGAGAAAACGCTGCTCCATATGTTACCTTTAACTCCATTACAAATAGTGATCCATACGGCTATGAACCACGATTTGTTCAAGTTAAAGACGTCACTGAAGGTACAGCATTTAATGCTGATTCAGTAAAAATTAAAAGTGGACACACTTACGAAGTGTTCCTTTACTACCACAACAACGCTAAATCTAGCCTTCACTTAACAGCTGAAAACGCATATGCACGTATTAATATGCCAGCTGAAATTCATAAAGGTGAAAAAGCAAACGTTATTGGATACGTTGGAGCATCTAACGCTAATCCAAAAGAAGTTTGGGATGAAGTTGAAATTGTTGGTGAAGATGATTTAACTATTAGAGCTCTTGGCGACAGTGGTAAAATCGTTGGTGCACCAAACAACCCAATCAACGGTAAAGCACTAGATATAAACAAACTTCTATCTAAAGAAGGACATCCTCTTGGATATAACGCCCTAGATGGTAAAGTACCTGGTTGTGCTGAATACTCAGGTCACTTATTAATGCGTTTTACAGCTGTTCGAGCAGACTTTGACATCAAAAAGAAAGTTTCTGAAACTGGTAAGAATAACTGGCAGAAATCTATAAAAGCTAAAAATGGCGACATTGTTGATTTCGCTTTATCTTACAAAAACACTGGTTCAGTAAACCAAAACAACGTTAGCTTCCACGACATCCTACCAAAAGGACTTTCATTAGTTCCTGGCACCGTAGAATGGTACAGTGCACACACTAATGCACAATGGAAGAAACCAAATGATGAAAATCACCTATTAAGCGTACCTGGCATGAACTTAGGTAATTATGCACCAAAAGGTAATGCTTACGTTAAATTTAAAGCAAAAGTTAACTTAGACTCATGTGGTACACATGCTCTAAAGAACGTACTTAAGATCTACACTGAAAACGGTACTCGTGAAGATAACGCAACCGTCTACGTAGAAAACCCTGCTTGTACACAATCTTGTGATACTTTAAAGATTACAGCTATTAATGCAACAACCTTTAACTTCAACACAATTTATAAAGCAGAAGGTGCAACTCTAAATTACGTTACTTACATTGTTCGTAACTCAAACGGCAAAGAAGTAGCCAAAATTAAGAGTGAAAACGGTAAGACAGAAGTTAACAATTTCGTCATGACTAACAGTGGTACTTACACTGTTGAAGCAATAGTTACAGTTACTAGAGATGGTAAGACTATCGACCTAACTGGTGATTGTAAAGGATCGTTTACAATTTCAACTCCTACAGATAATTGTAAAATTCCTGGAAAAGAACATCTTCCAGCAGACTCAGAAGAATGTCGTCCAAACGGAATCGTTCTTCCTAAGACTGGTATTGGTGGATTAATGTCTCTAATTGCAGTTGGTGTTGCAACAGCAGTAGTTGCTTACATTGCAACCAACAAAAAGGTATTTAAAACCTTAAGAAAAAAATAAAAGCTTAGACCGCTCTTAACTAGAACTGCGATCTAAGCAGTTGATTAAAAGACAGTCCCTACGGGCTGTCTTTTAATTTTGTCTTTGTTTATCTTTATTTATTTTCTTTGTTCTTATTCCTATTTTTATTTTTGTTATTTACTTCTTTTTCTTTTTCACTTTATTTCATCTTGTTTTCATTTAATACATTCTTTTTACATCTATTTCCAAGCTTTGGTTTATAAAATAAGGATATGAAGAAAAAGCGAAATAAAAAGTATCAAGGAAGTAAAGTAGTTAAACCAACTACTATTAAAATAACTGCTAAAAACCGTTCTTTCATATCTTTATGGTGGAAAGAAAAGAAAGTAGCCTTAAAGCCAATGTTGTCTTTGTTCTTAATAATTTTAATCTTAGCTGTTTTAATATTTGAAATAATAAAGATTGCTATAAACTAGATTTTTCTTATTTTTGGTTTGGTTCAAAAGGAATTAAATTCTGTTTTTTAAATTTAAATCCAAATGTAGAGCCTTTACCTTCTTCTGAAGCAAACATTATTTCTCCATTAGAAGAATCAATAACTTTTTTAGCTAAGAATATACCAACACCAGTGCCATCTGGTCGTTGTTTTCTTGCATTATCTGCCCGATAGAACTTTTCAAAGAGATGTTCTTTAGCTTCTTTTGGTATACCAATACCATTATCTTTAACATAGAATAGGATATCTCCCGTTATCTTATCTAATTCCAAAAAGACTTTAATCTTTGAATCAGGCTTAGAATAATAAATTGCATTATCTATGAAGTTTATAACTACTTGTCTAATCTTAGTGTCATCTAACATGTAAATCGGGAAAGTCTTAATATCTGGTAAATTAACTTCCAATTTCATGCCATGAGCTTTTACTTGTACCTGCAAACTATCTATCTCTTCTTTTACAAGTTTTGCTAGGTTTACTGGAGATACATCTATAACAAATTTACCAGTTTGTAATCTTGATACGTTTAAGAAATCATTAATAATGTGCACCATTCTGTCCGACGATATATAAGCATCCTGTAATAGTTCTCTTTGTTGCTTATTAATCTTTCCAACATCTCCTTCTAGAACCATCGAGACTAGGCCCTTCATGGAGGTTAATGGCGTTCTTAATTGGTGAGATGCCATGGAAATAAACTCATCTTTTGCTCGATCTAAATCATGAAGTTGTTCATTAGTACGTCTTAGCTCTCTTGTAGCGTTATTAATACGTTGTTCTAATGTTCCATTAATATTTTTAATTTGTTGCAAAGCCAAGACGTTCTGAATAGCTAAAGATAATTCATTTAAGATGATATTTACTAAATGCATATCCCTCTCGGAATAGGAATGGTCATTACATAACCTTCCTAAGAACAACATACCAATAATCTTATTCTCCTGGTAAATTGGTACCACAACTTTTATATCGTGTGATACTAAGAGCTTCCAAATAGCGCTCCTAGTTGGAGTATCTTTTAATAGAAGCTTTACCTTGTGAACTGGTCGTGATTCAATATATCTTTTTATTTCTTCATATTCATCGCTATGAAGAGTCTCATGGCCTTTTGTACCACCTGAAATACATTCACACTTCTTCTCACTTCCCTTATCTTCTATAATGAAAAATATTTGCTCTGCTTTAAAGGTATCTGCCAAAATCTCACTAGTCTTATTAAGCAGTCTCTTAATGCCTTTTTCGGATACCAAAGATGCCATAATGTGATCGTAAGTTCTACGCATATTATAAGCACTAGAATAAAAGATCTTATTAGTAAGCTTCTTAATAATCTTATTTAAAGGATTAACACTAATCGCCATAGCAAGAGCGATTATTAAACTATTTAAGATAAAATTAAAGTCTTCTGGCTTTGTTAGATCACTTCTTAAGAAGCCAACATAAATAACTAAAATATAAAGAGCAATTAAACAACAAATGGACAAGAAATAATTAAAAGATTTATATAAGATTGCCTTAAAGTCTTCGTAATCGAAATAAAACACCGTCCGGTAAAGCGTTGCCACCCAAATAGGTAAAGCTATCCAACAAAACCTTACAGCCTCTAAATCACGCGTTAGACTTGGCAAAACCGAGTAAGTCAGTAACGCCCCAATAGCACCTAAAAATAACCCGATATCTAGCCATTCAAGCTGTTTTGCTACGTAGTCGATAGATCGTTTACGATTAGCATAAATCAAGTAAATTCCTGAAAATGTTAAAACAGAAAACAAAATAGCTATAAAATAGTGTACCCAAGAATAAGTAAAAGCCCACCACACATCTTCTAAACGGAAAAATTGCAAAACACTAGAAAATACTAAAACAACAAAAGTCGTCGTTAAAGACAGAGTAGAAACTAAATTAATTAATTGTGTTCTTTTTGTATCTTCAGGTAAAACCACATTAGCTAAGTTTAAAATGCTAACTGCGACTAAAATAAAGAAAAAGAAACTAAGCTTAGATAAAAAGATAGTTGGAGCCTCACCCAATCTACCATCTATAAGGTTGGTTGTAACACTCCATAACATTGCTGAAGTAATTAAAAAGAATGACGCTTTA
>SDRK01000025.1 GCA_007845205.1 TM7 phylum sp. oral taxon 350 | reverse complement strand
CAGAAAGGAGGAAATATGGAAAATGGAAGACCAAGACCAGCAAGATCAGGTTGGGATCCCAGTTACGTTCAAACGGAAGAGGATTTTAAGAAGACGCAGAAGTTACTACGATATACACGAGAAGGACTAGATTTCTCCCGTGATGAAGGTGACGATATACCATTTAGAGGAAGACACTAAAGTAAGGAGGCGTGTCTATGCGAATAAATAATTATTTTGGGATTCGTAGTCCCTGACATATAAGAAAATACATTCATTAGTTTAATCCACCACAGTATTCAATCCTAAATGCTAAGAAACCAGGCAAAAATGGTTTAGTACAAAAACCCACAGGTAAGATGATAATCACAAAAAATAAAAATAAATTGTCTTAAAATTTAAATATAGCTCCTTTTTAGGAGCTATATTTAATTAGTTGGTTATACGAATTTTATAGATAGAAAAATATTATTAAATACTATTCTACTACTTCGACGCCCATTGATCTTGCTGAACCAGCGATGATTTTAACGCGTCCTTCTAGATCAATAGCATTTAGCTGGTCTTTTTTGATTTCAGCAATTTCTTCTAGCTGAGCTCTTGTAATTTTTCCAACTTTGTCAGAATGCGGTTTTCCGGAACCTTTTTGAATGCCAGCACGTTCACGTATCATATCGTCAACTGGTTGACCTAATGATTTCCATGCAAATGTACGGTCTTCAAACACTTGAAGGTGTACGATAACGTCTTTACCCATTAGATCTTTAGTAGCATCATTGAATGGATTAATGAAGTCCATCATGTTAAGACCCCATTGACCTAATGTTGATCCTACTGGAGGTCCTGCTGTTGCACGACCTGCTGGAATTCTTAATTTAAGATTTCCAATAACTTTTTTTGCCATGTTCTTTCCTTTTTTACTCTAGTATTACCAGAGTGCGTAACTTAGATATAATAAAACTTTTTTTAAAAAAACTCAAATTTTAAAAATTAGACTTTTGTGACTTGAAGAGCATCTAGTTCAACTGGTGTATCACGACCAAACATTGATACCATGACTTTAATTTTGCCTTTTTGTGTATCTATTTCTGATATAGTACCATCGAAACCTTTGAATGGCCCATCGACAATATTAACCACTTCACCTTCTGAAAAATCAATTCTATGAACTGGATCTTCAATGCCCATGCGTTTTTTAATTTTAGCAATTTCTTGAGCAGACACTGGAGTTGGATTTGTTCCTACGCCAATAAAACCAGTAACGCCAGGAGTGTTTCTTACGACATACCAAGTTTCGTCTGTAAGAATCATTTCAACAAGCGCATATCCTTGGAAAATCTTTTTCTCGACAACTTTACGCTTACCGTTTCTAATTTCAATTTGTTTTTCTTTTGGAACTAGAACTTCAAAAATTTTGTCTGCCATGTCGACAGTTTTAATTTTTTGATTGATATTTTCAGCTACTTTCTCTTCATAGCCACTGTAGGTATGAATTGCATACCATTGTCTTGTTTGGTCGTAACCATTTTTATTAGCCATAATTACCTCTTCATTATGATGTTAAATAACTCTTTAAAACCAATATCTACTAATATCATTAGAATCATGAAACCAACGCTAAATAGGATAACGGCTAAAGTTAATGCCCAGGTTTCTTTACGAGTTGGCCAATGTACTTGGCTAAGTTCATTTAAAGCACCTCTAAAATATCCAACTTTTTTAATTTCTTTTTGGTAAACGTTACCTTTGAAATTTGGTTCTTCTGGATTGGTTATATTTTTTTTGCTTTTAGCTTTTTTAACTTTTGCCTTTAAGTTACTAAGCTTATCTTTGAAATTATTTTTTTTATTGTTATCCGAATCACTTGCTTTAATGCGAGTAATTTTAGTTTCGGATGCTTTTGTACTATTTGTATTGGATTTTTTAGTCACAAAAACTTCTCCCATTTAAAATAGTCTGCCTAAGCAGACTGTCAATAGTCATTATACCAAATAAAGGATAAAAATCAATTTTAGATTTTAGAAATAAGAGCCTTTTTAAGAGACTCTTATTCAGATATTGGCAGTGAGAAGTAAAATGTTGATCCATGGTTTAATCTTGATACCAATTCAATTTTCGTATTCATCTTTTCGGATAATTTAGCGCTTACATATAGGCCAAGGCCAGTGCCTGAAGTCTCTCTTGTACGGTAGTCTTCAGAGCGGTAGAATTTTTGGAAGATTTTTTTCTGATCACTTCTTGATATGCCAATTCCAGTATCTTTTACAGAGAAAGTTACGAGATCGTCTTTCTGTTTAATGGATAATGTAATGTCGCCTTTCTCGGTATATTTAATGGCATTAGTGATAAGGTTCTGTAAAAGTTCTTCTAGGTAGAGTCTTGAAGTAGAAATGCTTTTTAAATTGTGTGAAGTATCTAAGATTAGTCTTAAACCTTTTGTTTCTGCTTGTGGTGTGTATTCGTGATAAAGTTTTTCGGCAAGTTGTTTTAGATCTATATCTTCATTTTCTTGTCCTACGCCCCTTTGAGCTCTGGATAAGGTAGATAAATCATTAATCATTCTAGATAAATCATTAATTTGTGAATGAGCTGTTTTGATATTAGATACAAGTTTTTCCTGATTAGCTATTCCCTTTTCTACCATAAGAAGACCGTTAGACAAGGTGCCTTCTGCTATGGTGATTGGCGTTCTTAATTCATGAGACACTACTGAGATAAATTCATCTTTTTCTTCTTCTAAAGATTTTGTTTTTGTAATGTCTCTTAAGATTACAGAATAACCAGCTATTTTTTCTCCACCTTGCCTTATAGAATAGGTTTTCCAAATTGGTGAGATGGTAATATCGATTCTTATAATATCGTTATCTGAGAAATCTATTTGAGCATCGTCGTGATGTATGACTTTAGTTATTTGTTTTAAATCTTTTAATAGAGTGATTTCGTTATCGTTTGAATCTTTTAACTGCAAAATGCTACCAAGTTTTTTACCGGTAGGATCACCATTAATATTTAAAAAATTTAGACTGGCTGCATTATAGATTTTAATTCTACCTCTAGTATCGATACTAATTAAGCCTTCGGATAGGTTGTTGATTAAATCGGCAATGATTTCATCTTGTTCTTTAATGAAATCTTTTGATTTTTTAGCATCTTTACGATCTTTTTCTAGTCTCGATAAAATAATGCCAATGATCATTGAGGAGATACCCATAGACAAAATTGAAACCCCTGCACTAGATACTGTTTCGGGTGATTTAACGCTATCTAATAAAACGCTTGCTGTAATAGTTAATATGTAAAGTAAGACGCTAAAACTCATGGCAATAGTGCCGCCTAATAAATAAGCTGGCACTAAAAGTAAAATCCAGGCTAAAGTAAGAGGCGAATCGAAAGGAACAATAAAGATAAAGAAGCAAGTTGCAATTAAATGAGAAAAGATAATAGACAAAGATTTGATTCGTTTAGAATTTTTAATTTTATCTGAAAATATGCAAGCTAGTCCTGTTACAATCCAAGAAAAACCTAAAATTAGCATTATTTCAATTTTTGTTTGACTGTCTAATAACTTAGTAATTCCGCCGTTATGATTAGTTAATCCATAAATTATAAAAATAAAGGGTAAAAATAATGAAGAATAATTTATAACCTTTTCGAAGTCGATATTTAATGAACCATTATCTTTTGTTGCCATGGTTTTATTATAGCTTATGCTTAGATTGTTGGTGATTTAGTTTTTAAAATATCTTGATGCATTTTGTAGTTTGGATCGTATTTACTAACTTCTTGCCAAAATGCTTTTGAGTGATTCATGTGTCTGGTATGACATAGCTCATGAATGATTACATAATCTATTAAAGGAAATTCTAATTTCATTAAAGCTATATTAAGACTGATTGTTCCTCTACTAGAACAGCTTCCCCATCTGCTGGAAGCATGAGATAGTTTTACTTTTTTGTAATTGAAATCAAATGTAGAGGCAAAATATTTCAATCTTTTAGGCAGATAAGTTTTTGCTTCTTTTCTAAAAGCTTCTAGTGCTTTTTCTCGTATTTGATCTTGCACAGTTTTTGTCTTTAAGGTTCCGGTTTTTGTTTTTACGTAAATTGTATTGTTTAAAGTCGTAACTAAAGTTTTAGAAATGTTGGTAGATTCAATAACAGAAATTACATGGCTTTTCCCAATTTTTAATCCGTCTTCAAAGAAAAAGGCTTTGTTTTTATGCTGATCTATCAAAGAGTTGATAGAACTAATATTTTCGTTAATGAATTTATGAATTAAAATTTTTGGAATTAGTTTTGAAGTATGAATCCTTAGTGTGCCTTGTGGCGTAACTCTAAAAGAAATTTTAGAAGATGAACGATTTGACCTTATGACTTCTATGCCGCCTAGTTGTTTATCATGGATAATGATCATTATTTATTTTTAAGAATTCTTGTTTGTCTATCTATAATATTTTGAATATTATCTGGTTTTAAGCTGCTAGATAAACGATTAATAACTAATCGAAGCTGAGATTTAAAGGTGTGTTGTCCAGAAAGGACAATAACATTTTCTTTAATGTCTGGCTGCTCGAAAGCTTTTAATACCATTTCGTATTGTTGGTCTGTCATGCTATCTGGCTTTACGGGGTCGGTTGCTCGATTTTGTGCAA
This sequence comes from TM7 phylum sp. oral taxon 350, assembly GCA_007845205.1. Lineage (GTDB taxonomy): Bacteria > Patescibacteriota > Saccharimonadia > Saccharimonadales > Saccharimonadaceae > SDRK01. The sequence goes on along the minus strand of SDRK01000025.1, from coordinate 3,269 downwards.
CAATGTCGTTAGATTGCATTAAGATAAGGGTTAATCTATATCCAGCTTTTTTAGCAATCCTAGATAAATCATCTCTTTCTTTTTTTGTTTGAAGTGGTGTATCTAAAACTATTGCTTTTTTTGTCTTGAAAGTCTCTGCCAACTGTAAATAAACTAATGTAGTTATAACATCTTCTTCTTTTTGATCGTAAGTTGGTTTTTTGTATACCAAAGATCTAATACTATTAGCTGATATAAAAGGAGTGTTAAAAGTATTGGCAAATTGTGAAGCAAAAAAGGTTTTACCTGTTCCTGGCTGACCAATAGTGGCAATAAGTAGCGGTTGGTTTATAATCTCTGGTCTCATGCTTAAAATTATAACAAACAATTATTGGCTAATTTTATCTAAAAATGTAAGTATGCTAAAATTACTTTGTATTACACGAACCTTGGGGGTGTAGTACAACGGTTAGTATGAAGGTCTCCAAAACCTTAGATTGCAGTTCGATTCTGTACACCCCCGCCAAAATATAATAGTTAATAGTGGTGCCTTGGAGCATCTTTTTTATTGTTTTGATTTTTTGTATATATGCTTTTATAGATTTTTTGCCTTTAGCTTTAGGTATAAAACATCATAAATAGCATTTTTTAATGTCTTACTAGTTGTGCTTATGTTTTTATTAGTCTATACTTTAAAACAGAAAAATTAACAGCGAGTGGGAGTTGAATACTACGATATCTTAACACCAGAATCGTAGTTGAGAAGTTATGAAGATATTAATGCTAGGCTGGGAGTTGCCACCACACAACAGCGGCGGTCTTGGCGTTGCTTGCTATTATCTTTCGAAAGCGATTGCAGAAGAAGGAGGTGATATTGATTTTGTCATTCCTTACAAAGCGGACTATTCAATGATTGATTGGATGAATATTCACGCTGTTACTAATCTACCGGCATCGACTTTATTAAATGCTTGGGCTTATGATCACGATGAGGATATGGTCGGCGGATCGGATGATGGCTTTGGTGATACTTTGATGCGACGTATCCAGCGAGAATATGTAAGGTATGTTCGAAATTTTGTTAAGTATCACAAACCTGATGTAATCCACGCTCATGATTGGCTAACTATGGAAGCTGGTATTGCTGCAAAAAGAGCCAGTAATGCTCCTTTGATAGTACATGTCCATGCAACTGAATTTGATCGTGCTGGAGGTGGATCTGGAAACCCAATGATTCACGAAATAGAAGAAGCTGGTTTACTAATGGCAGATCGTATTATTGCGGTATCGGAACGAACTAAATGGTTGATATCCGAACGCTATCACATCCCTGCCGATAAAATTGAAGTTGTTTATAATGCGATTAATCTAAATGAATTAACAGGATATTCTTATAGTAATGATACTTATCGTTATGTTGAATTCTTAAGAAATCAAGGTTACACGGTTGTTTCTACTATTACGCGATTTACAATTCAAAAAGGATTACGTTACTTAGTTGAAGCTGCTGCTAAAGCAATTCGAAAATATGATAAGTTAGTATTTCTTTTTGTTGGTGATGGTGAACAGCGAGATGAATTAATTAGTTTAGCTGCACATTATGGAATCTCTAATAAAATCATCTTTACTGGTTTTGTAAGAGGTCAGGCATGGCGTGATTCTTACTCGGTATCGGACATTTTTGTAATGAGTTCAGTATCGGAGCCGTTCGGTATTACGGCATTAGAAGCTGCACATCACGAAAACGCTTTAATTTTGACACATCAAAGTGGTGTTTCTGAAGTAATTGATAACGCTTTAAAATATGATTTTTGGGATACTAATAAGTTGGCTGATCAGATTGTGGCTCTCGCTTTATCTAAGAGCTTAACTAAATCATTACAGCGCAATGTTTCAAATGAATATAAACGCATTACTTGGAACGATATGGCAAGAAAGTGTATAGACATGTATAAAAAGGTAGGAAATAGATAGATATGGAAGATAAAAATATAGTTTTGTATCTTCACATGCATCAGCCTTTTAGAATAAAACCATTTTCAATTTTTAATGCCGCTAATGATCATAATTATTTTAATGGGCAAGAAAGTGGGCAAAATAATAAGGAGATATTCTTAAAAGTTGCAAATAAATCTTATCGTCCAATGCTTAGTCTCTTGGAGGACTTGGTTGATCGATATGATAAATTTAGTTTTTCTTTGAGTATCTCAGGTATATTTTTAGAACAAGTTAAAGAATATGCGCCAGACGTTATAGATACTTTAAAAAGATTAGTTGCTTCTAATAAAGTTGAAATAGTTGGAGAGACTTATTATCATTCTCTTGCCTTTTTCTTCTCTCCTTTAGAATTTGAACGTCAGGTTGAACTTCATAAGAGAATAATCAAAGAATTATTTAATGTAGAACCTAAAGTATTTAGAAATACAGAACTTGCTTACAATAATGAACTTGCTGTTTGGGCAGATTCTAAAGGATATAGAGGTATTTTAGCTGAGGGTTGGGATCCTATTTTGGAATGGAGATCTCCTAATTATGTCTATCGTCCGGTAGGAACTAATAACATTAAGCTACTTTTAAAGAATTACCAGCTTTCTGACGATATAGCTTTTCGCTTTTCAGATCGTTCATGGCTAAAATGGCCTTTAACTGCCGATAAATATGTTAAATGGGCTGAAGCTTCTTTAAGGGATGGAAATATTCTAAATCTCTTTATGGACTTTGAAACATTCGGTGAACATCAATGGGAAGATACTGGTATATTTACCTTTTTCTCTGATTTTGTGAATCGTTGGTTAATGAAAGATAACCATAAGTTTATTACAGTTTCGAAAGCCTGCATCTTATCTAAAAATGAAGCAGAAATTTCAATGCCATCGGTTGTAACGTGGGCTGATTCAGAACGTGATTTGTCTGCATGGATTGGTAACGAACTTCAAAAAGAAGCTACAAAGAATCTATATTCACTTGAGGATATTGTAAAAGAGTCTGGTGATGAAAATATTATTGATGACTGGGGTAAATTGCAAGCTTCAGACCATCCATATTATATGAGTACTAAAAATTATGAAGATGGTAATGTGCATGCATATTTCTCTCCATATGAATCGCCCTACGATGCTTTTATGTTTTATATGAATACACTTAGGGATCTAAAATACCGTGCAATAAAAGCAATAGAAGCTAGGCAGTAAATATGAGCCGTTCAATTGTTTTGTCTAACGGATCAATGCATGTAGGATTGAATAATCAAGGATTATTGCATGATTTTTATTTTCCATATGTTGGTCTTG
>SDRK01000024.1 GCA_007845205.1 TM7 phylum sp. oral taxon 350 | reverse complement strand
TTTAACGATTGATGTTATAAGTGGTACAATCCCAATCACTAGAATCATGGGAAGGATAAAAAGATATTTTCTAGGAAGTCTTTTAAGTTTTAGTCTGATTTTTGGATGTAATAAAGCTGCGATGACTATGGATATAATGACATATATCATCATTGGAGTGTAAAGAGATAATGCAATACTAATCGCTAGAAAAATCGATTTTGGTATTTTATATTTTGGATTTTGAATGATTAAACCAGAAATAAAAAGTATTAGTGTTGGCCAAAAGAAATACATAATCTCGGGTGATCCAGACTGTGCGAAATAAAGGAAAATTCCAAGAGTAATAGTAATTAGTAGCCCCAAAATTGTAACATTTCTTTTAAACCATTGGCTATACATTAAGGCCAAGAATATTAAACAAAGTGAAGCTATTAAGATAGATGGCAGCTTTATAGCTAATGTATTTAGTCCAAGAATGCTAATGGACGTCTTTTGTAGCAGATGATATGGCAAATCGGTGTTTGCTAATGTAATGACGTCTAGACCATTTTGAATATCCATACTAATAGATACGGATTTGATTTCCGTTTGAGATAGTCCATTTGGGGCAAAATTAAAAGTATAGAGGATTAATCCGGCAAAGATTAATCCTATTATTAGATATGCAAATAAAAATCTATGACGATATAAAAAATAGTCAGCAATTTTTTGTTTAAATATCATTTGTAATTAATTATAGCATTTATCTTAATGCTTTTTATCGAGTGACATGAAGCGGAGTTTTTCTGGATGGAAGTAAAGCTCAATATGACCAACTGGACCGTTACGATGTTTTGCAATAATTAACTCAGTAATATTTTTTAGATCTGGATTATCTGGTTCATAGTATCCGGGACGGTGGATGAACATTACCATATCAGCGTCTTGCTCAATAGAGCCTGATTCTCGAAGGTCGGATAGTTGTGGTTTTTTAGAATCACGTGATTCAACGGCACGAGAGAGCTGAGAAAGTGCTACAACTGGCACGTTTAACTCTTTAGCTACCATCTTTAGGGCTCTAGAAATTTCTGATACTTCTTCAACGCGGTTATTATTTTTTCGATTACCTTGCATCAACTGTAGATAGTCAATAACGATTAATCCAATATCTTCACGGTGAGCAATGCGTCTAGCTTTAGTCCTTAATTCGAGTGGTGATAACCCTGAAGCATCGTCAATGTAAATTGGCGAGCTATCCATTTCATTCATTGCTTCAGAAATTTTAATGAAATCTTCGCTAGATAAATTACCTGAGCGAATGTTCCAGGCGTCTACTCCAGCAGCATCGGCAAGCATACGGTCGAAAAGTTGTTCTTTTCCCATTTCCAAAGAGAAAATTAACACTGCTTTTTTAGATATTTTTGCCACGTTGTAGGCTAAGTTGGTTACTAAAGTGGTTTTACCCATGGCAGGTCGAGCGGCTAAAATAATTAGATCAGATTTCTGTAGACCCGCTGTCATGTTGTCTAAGTCTCTCCATCCTGTAGGAATCCCTCTCAAGGCACCTTTATTTTTATGTAGTTCATTAATACGTTCAAAAGAATCTAGAATGATGTCGGATAATTTAATTAAATCTCCTTTAGCTTCATTTTCAGAGACATTAAAGATTTCTGATTCTGCTTTAGCTATTAGCTCATTAATATTGCTTTCTTCATCGAACCCATATTCGGCAATAGCACCAGAAGCAGCTATCAATCTTCTTCTAGTTGCTGATGTTGCTACGATTTCTGCGTAATCTATTAAATGAGCTGAAGTAGTGACGTAATTCGTCAAAGAAGACAAATAACTAGAGCCACCAACCTCGGTTAGTTGTTTACGATTTTTTAAGATGTCAGAGGTTGTGAGCAGATCAACCGAACGATTTTCCTCATAAAGACTTAACATTGCGCCAAATATCAGACGGTGCGAAGGTTCATAAAAATCGTCAGGTTTTAATATACCAATAACGTTTACTAATGAATCTTCATCAATTAAGATGGCGCCAAGTACAGACTTTTCTGCATCAAGATTATGTGGTGGAACTTTTCCTTTTTGGGTTCTTTCAGACATCTATTATTTCTCCTCCACCCATAATATCTATTGCTTCTTGCTGAGAAGCGTCTTTTAATTGTAACTTTTCGTTTTTAATATCAATTATCTCGATTGTATTATCTATCTTAGTAATAATATCTTTAATTTTTTTAAAATAGGTAGCTTCGGACAGCTTCTTTTTATATATGCCACTACTATAAATAGTTAGTGTTTCGTTATGACGTTTTGTTTTACATTTAGATAATAACGCATAAAGTGCAGTGTCGTCATTTTCTTGCACGATATTAATTACTTCTTGAAAATCAAAATTGCGGTTGACCGATCCATTTGCTTCTTTTTTGTCTTCTAGTTTGGTGTCTTTTTTATCTTCAGATTTTGGAGATACAGTTTCTTCTACTGGATTTTTTTGAATTTCTTCTTTAATTTTACTTTGATCTTCAAGTTCTTTTTTTGCTAGTTTATTTAATTTATTCTCAGTTGGCTTTTTATATGAGGCTATTTTATTCAAAGCTGAAAGGTCTGAAGATATTCCTTCTATTTTTTTAGCTTTAATGTTTGAAACTTTTTCTTTGAAGTCTGAGGCAGTATTTATTAGGGACGCTAATAACTCTGGATAAGGATAGGTGGATTTTCTAATGTTAATTAATTTTAAGGTTAGATTAGAAAGTTTTGGATATTTAATAATATATTTTTGAAGCTCATAAATTAGCTGTTCAGCTAGAATACTAGCTGATACACCACTATATTCTAAGATATTTATTTGATCGGCGATTTGTTTTAGATCGCCATTAATAATTAGTTTAATAGTTTCTTTAATGATGTTATAGTCTACGAGTCCAATGCTTTCTAAAACTTTTTCTTTAGTGATTTTTTCTTGACTGCTAAGGCTAGATATTTGATCAAAAAGTGTAATGCTATCTCTAAAGCTACCATTACCTTGTTTTGCAATAATGTTAAAGACTTCAGATTCTGCATTAATATTTTCATTTTTTGCAATGAATTTTAAGTGATCTGCAATTAATTTTTCTGGTACTAATCTAAAGTTAAATCTTTGAGTTCTTGAAATAATAGTATCTGGTAACTTTTCAGGGTTGGTTGTAGCAAGTATAAAAACGACATGTGTAGGAGGTTCTTCAAGTGTTTTAAGTAAGGCATTAAAAGCACTTTTAGAAAGCATATGTACTTCGTCGATAATATAAACTTTTTTCTTAGCTACAGTTGGTGCAACTAAAACTTTATCTTTTAAGTCTCGAATATTATCCACTCCGGTGTTTGACGCAGCATCTATCTCGATAATGTCGATATGTCCTTTGTCTGAATATTTAAGACCATTGATTGAAAAAGCTAAGATTCTTGCAATAGATGTTTTACCTACACCACGTGGTCCAGTTAGAAGATAAGCATGAGCAATACGGTCATTTTTAATGGCTGTCTTTAATAGATCAGTAATATGATCTTGTCCAACAATCTCATCTAAAGAACGTGGCCTATATTTTCTATATAATGCTAACCCCATAATAAAAACTTTAATTAATTCTAAGTATAGCCTATTTTATTGCTTAAAACAGGCTTGCCTGAATTTCTGGAAGCTCAATTTCTGCAATTTCTTTTGAAATTTTAATTGGGTAGCCTGTGAATTTTTTAATTGGTAGTAGCAAGTATGAATCTTTATAAGAGAAGATTAAAATAGTGCCAATTTGTCCAATAAATTTGCCAGAAATAAGCTTATCTTCACATTGGTTAATCGCTTCACTTAGCGATACGTTTTGTTCTAAGAAGATGTCATTTGGACAAACAAGCTCTTCTTGTTTAAAACTAACACCTAGCTCTTCTTTTACTTTGTTTAGAGCGGTTTTTAGTTCTTTTTCAGCCTCTTCTTTGGAAAAATCTAGTTTGAGAAGATTCATTTTTTTGGATGTATTAACTGCTTCGCAGAATCCATCTAAAGCAGATATCTTAGCTTCATAAGTTCTTGCTAGATTGGCTGAATCAAAAGTTTCTAGAACCATTGCCATACGAGCGCCCTGTTCATATAATCTTGCAAGTCCTCTTCCAGCATAAGAAATACCGACTTTTATAACTTTCGGTGCAAAATAAGCTAAGTAAAGAAAATGCGGTTCACGATTTCTTTTTTCTTGTTGTGGAGATATTTCTGTGGTGTTATAGAATGCTGGATTAAAACCAGTTTTTATCTGACATTCTCGACATTGGTCATAATCAAAAGTGTCAAAAGCCGTATGCTTTTCACAAACTTTATTTTTTCCGGCTTCAAGATCATACCAACCAATACAGTATCTTTTTGAAGTATCGAAAGAAATCGTGCCTTCAAAATCTCTTAAGCAAATAGTCTCAATATCACCATTCTTTTTAATGATATCAATTGTTGGCTCGCCTTTTTTTGTGTACCCTGCATGACAAAGAATGTCTGGTTGATCCATTTTATCCCCTATGTAGTTTGTTTAATTTTTTACTTATATCTTTATAAAGATGCTTCTACTGCAGCCCAATGAGCATCGGCATTGTTTTCTGGAATGATAATCGTTACTTGATCGCCTACGCGTATCTTAAAGTACGTAACACTAGCAAGTAAGATACGATATTCACGGCCATTAGCTTCAACGAAGAATGACCCGTCTCTAGTAATTAATGTTCCAATAATCTGACGTCTTTCGACTGGACCAATTTGTTTATAGATAAATGAGCCATCGTCAGAGATTGTAAGTTTTAGTGTGTCGCCTTCTACTAATTTTGATTTAGAAGCATAATTTGCTGGTACAGGATAGTTTTTGCCATCCGGTCCGATCATCATTTGTCCGTCAAAGATTCCTTCTATAACTTTTCCGGAAATATCTTCGCCATTCTGATTAAAATTAGTAATAACTTGATCATCTTCTCCAAGAAGACTCATCAATAATTCTTTGGCAGCTGCTAAATTTGTTTCAGCTTCTTGTAGCAACGACTTTAGTCGTTTTGCTTGTTTTTCTGGTAATTCAGACATACTCGCATTTTCCTCTTTGTCTGTTTTTGTAATATATCTATTTCGTTATAACAGATGTAAACTGTTGGTGTCAAGTAAGCGTACAATTTTATCATATTTAAAAATAAAGTGAATAAGTAAAACGTTTTAGCTTAAAAAGTTCTGTAAGATTAATACTCTTATCTTTTAATCTTTTCCACATTTTTATATCTGTTAACAATTTTTTGTTGTAATAAATGATAATAAAAAAACAGCGCTCCGTAAGGAGCGTTGTTTTGTTTATAAATGAAATTCGGTTCTTTTATAAAATGCTAAATTAGTTTAATTCTACAGAAGCACCAGCTTCTTCAAGTTGTTTCTTAATAGCTTCAGCTTCGTCTTTAGCTACTTTTTCTTTTACTGGTGATGGAGCACCATCTACAATAGCTTTAGCTTCTGAAAGTCCAAGACCCGTAATGTCTTTGACAGCTTTAATGACAGCAACTTTTTGTCCACCTGCGTCTTTTAGAGTTACAGTGAATTCAGTTTTTTCGTCAGCAGCAGCTGCGGCACCATCAGCAGCTGGAGCAGCTACGACAGCAGCTGGAGCGGCAGCAGATACACCCCATTCTTCTTCTAGGTGTTTAACTACCTGACTTAATTCTAGAGCAGATAGCTTGTTTAATTCGTCAACAATTTTTTGTTGAGCAGCAGATAACTTTACTTCGTTTTCAGCCATTTTTATTCTCCTTAAAAATTTATATATTTTGATTGCTTAATTAGATTTTCTCAGCACGTTGTGACATAACTTGAGCCATGCCTCGTTGAGCACCGTTCAAAACGCCAAGCATTTGAGTAAGTGGTGCTGCCAATGTGCCAACAAAGATGCCACGTAGTTGATCTTTTGATGGAAGATTTGCAAGTGCTTTCATGTCTTCGACTGAAATCTTTGCTCCACTTTCATCAAAACCAGAAGCTAGTTCAAGTTCAGGATGCTTTTTGGCAAAAGCATTTAATACTTGAGCAGGCATAACTTCATCTTCGTTTGAAAAAGCGTATAGAAGTTGACCATTTAGTTCTGATAAATCGGTGTCTTTATGCTTATCGCTAGAAAGTAATGTAACTTTTACTAATCTGTTTTTAACAACTTTTATTGTTACATTATTTTCTCGAGCATTAGCACGAAGCTCTTGAAGATCAGCAACTGATAGTCCTTGATATTTAGCAGTTGCTACACATTTTGCTTCTTGAAATAATTCTGTTAATTCAGCAACCAAAGTTTGTTTCTTATCGCGTGATATTGCCATAAAAATCTCCTTTTGGTTAGTATTATTTTTGAACCGAATTTTTAATGTTCCGTTACATAAAAACATCTCACCTTAGTGAGACAGAAACATTCTAAAAAGATTGGTTTCCTAGGTAGCTTTATTAAGTTTTCACTGCTACTGTCTCTGGTAACGTATGTATATACGTTACCATATTTTTTCTAAAATCTCAATGGTTACGTGACCATAGAACTATGTAATTGGAATGTACGTTTTATTTTATATCTTTTGGTAGGCCTTTGATTTCTTGCGGTAATACTCTTTTATCTTTAAAGGCTCTAGGTAACATTTGGCTAGGATGCCAATTAGCAATTAAATCAGATAGATTATCCGATTTTTGGTATTTGCCACTCATACCGTTGCGTCCTTTTTCGTAGCTCCCTTTAACCTTACCCGTATGATGGAAAATAATTTGACCAATTCTTTCACCAACTGGTATGACAACCGATTCGTATTTATTAAGATTATAAACTTCTAAAGTGATGCGATTAATGTAGCCTGGATCTATCCAACCTGCGTCAAAGCACACAGCTATACCGTTTCTTCCCCAGCTGGATCTTGAACGCACTTCACATGCTCCTCCATTTGCTTTAATGCCTACAAATTCATGTGTGTGAGCTAGTATTCTCTCTCCAGGTCTTAAGACAATAATTGGATGGTCTAGTGGAATGTTATTGAAATAAGCATAGCCATATTTATCACACCAGTCTTTATGTTTCATAGCCTTTTCTGGGCCATCAAAATAGTCGGCCACTTCTTTTTCGTCGAAAGGATTATAGATCGCCATATGCGCTCTGCTTTCAACTTTGTAGTAATAATACCCTAACGTGATATCAAGGCTTGCTTCAGATATATGTTTTTCATAAAACGGCTCTGAAACTATAATCCCATCTTTAATAGCCTGAAGAATTTCAGTATTAGAATATACACTCATGTGCGTTCTCTCCTCTTTTTTTATTTTTGTCTCTCAATTTGCACTTTTATTATAGCTTATAGTTATTTATTTTTTAAATAAAATAGACGCTTTATGCGTCTATTTTATGATTTGTAACGATTAAATTGATCGAGCTATTTTAGTTCTTGATGTTTTCAACTAAAATACTTGGTCCCATTGTTGTTGAGAAGTTAATACTTTTAATAAATGTTCCTTTAATACTTGATGGCTTTTGGCTAAGTAAGCTATTAAAGAATGCATCAATGTTTTCTTCGATTTTTTGAGGACCGAACGATACTTTACCAACTGACAAGTGTACGATTGATTGTTTGTCTACACGGTACTCAACTTTACCAGCTTTAGCTTCAGTGGTTGCTTTTTTAACATCCGCTGCTACGGTACCGGATTTTGGATTAGGCATTAATCCACGTGGACCAAGTAATCTTGCGTATTTACCTAATTTTGGCATGTATTGTGGAACTGCAATAAGTACATCAAAGTTTAAGTTTTCTTTATCTAGTTGTTTTAGAAAATCTTCATCACCAACTATGTCAGCGCCAGCTTCTTTAGCTTTACTGTGTTCTGATTCTGGGGCAAAAACTGCTACTCTTACTTTTTTGCCTGTACCGTGTGGTAAGGAAACTGTAGAACGAATGTTTTGGTCAGCTTGTCGAGGATCGACATTTAGACGAACATGTACTTCAACTGAAGCATCGAATTTAGTAGGGTTGGTTTCGCAAGCTAATTTTACTGCTTCCGAAGTAGTGTATTCTTTGCCTTTTTCAATTTTTTTGAATACTTCTTGATATTTCTTTGATTTACGTTCTAATTTTGGTCGAGTAACTGGTTTCGGACCTTTTTTAGTGTGAGCTTCAGCTTCTTCGGATTGTGGAGATGTGTCTCCGGATGCTTTTCGTGCTTCTTTTTCAGCTTTTTCTTCTGCTTCTTTTAATGCTTTTGCAGAACGTTTACCAGCTTTTGCTACGGTTTCTTTTTTGCCTTTTGCTGAATCTTCAGAAACTTTTTTAGCTTCAGCAATAGCTGAAGTAATCTCAGCTACTGTATTTTCTTATATGTCAGGGACTACGAATCCCAAAATAATTATTTATTCGCAT
>SDRK01000023.1:8352-8990 GCA_007845205.1 TM7 phylum sp. oral taxon 350 | reverse complement strand
CTCCAATTACATCACCCATAAATTCTTCAGGAGTTGTAACTTCAACGTTCATAACAGGCTCTAGGAGTACAGGATTTGCTTGTTTAATTCCTTCACGAGTTGCAAGAGAACCAGCAAGTGAGAATGCAAGTTCAGAAGAGTCAACATCGTGGTAAGAACCATCATATAGAGTTGCTTTAACATCTACTACTGGATATCCAGCGATAACACCGTTATCTAGGACTTCACGAATACCCTTTTGTACAGCTGGGCGATATTCCTGAGGAACAACACCACCTTTAATCTCGTCGACAAATTCGAAACCTTTTCCTGCTTCGTTTGGTTCAAATTTAACCCAAACATCACCATACTGACCACGTCCACCTGATTGTTTAGCATGCTTACCTTGAACTTTTGCAGTACCGCGAATAGTTTCTCTAAATGCTACTTGAGGTTCACCAATATTAGCTTCAACCTTAAATTCACGACGCATACGATCGATAAGAATGTCTAAGTGAAGTTCACCCATTCCAGACATAATGGTCTGACCAGTTTCTTCATCTGTATGAACTCTAAAGGTTGGATCTTCTTCGGCAAGACGTTGTAAAGCAATCGCCATTTTTTCTTGATCGGATTTTGTCTTTGGTTCAACAGCAATC
>SDRK01000023.1:0-8342 GCA_007845205.1 TM7 phylum sp. oral taxon 350 | reverse complement strand
AGCAATCGATACTGGTGGTTCTGGGAATGAAATGCTTTCAAGCACGATTGGATGTGCAGGATCGCATAAAGTAGAACCAGTTGTTGTGTTTTTAAGTCCAACAACAGCTGCGATATCACCAGTTGAAATTTCATCAATATCATCTCGTTTATCAGCAAACATTCGAACAATACGTCCAATACGTTCTTTTTCACCAGTTGTTGCATTAAGTACGTATGAACCGGCTTTTAACTTTCCTGAATAAACACGAATGAAAATCAATTTACCAACAAAAGGATCAGTTGCAAGCTTAAACGCAAGAGCGGCTAGTGGTTCTTTTTCAGATGGTTCACGCTTGATCTCATCACCAGTTTTAGCATTTGTTCCCCAAATTGCATCAACGTCTAATGGACTTGGCAAGTAATCTGTAATAAGGTCAAGAACTTTTTCTACAATAACACCACGACCATCTCCACCAGTTACTAGATAAAAATCACCAGCAAGAACGCGCTTGCGAAGATTCTTCTTTAAATCTTCTACTGAGATAGCTTCTTCGCCCTCTTCTAGGTATTTTTCAAATAATGCATCATCAGCTTCAACAGCGGCTTCAACAAGTAGTGCTCTAGCATTTTTAGCTTTTTCTACCATATCAGCAGGAATATCACCTACAACTAATTCGTGATCTGTGTAGTCTTTGTAGGTGTATGCTTTCATATCAATTAGGTCAACAACACCACAAATATCCTTTTCAAAACCAATTGGAAGATGAATTGGTAATGCATTTTTACTTAAACGGCGATGAATTGATTCTAATGACTTATAAAAATCACCACCAGTTTGATTAATCTTGTTTATAAAACAAATTCGAGGAACGCCATATTTATTAGCTTGGCGCCAAACTGTTTCAGTTTGAGCTTCAACACCCATCTTACCATCAAAGACCGTAACAGCACCGTCTAGAACACGAAGAGATCGTTCTACCTCAGCAGTAAAGTCAATGTGTCCTGGGGTATCAATAATATTAATGTGATGACCTTTCCAGTAAGCAGTAACTGCAGCTGAAGTAATAGTAATACCACGTTCTTGTTCTTGTTCCATCCAGTCAGTGGTAGCTTCACCTTCGTGAACAGCACCAATTTTATGACTTAATCCTGTACGATAAAGAATACCTTCGGTTGTGGTAGTTTTACCCGCATCAATGTGAGCAATAATTCCAATATTACGAAAATTGCTAAGCGGAATTTTCTTATCTGCCATATTTTTCCTTAAAAATTAAAAATTATTTTAGTTGTTTGCAAAATGGGCAAATGCTCGGTTAGCTTCTGCCATCTTATGTGTATCTTCTTTTTTCTTAAATGCAGCACCTGTTTCATTGTAGGCATCTACGATTTCAAGAGTTAAACGTTTTGCATAAGGCATTCCTTTACGAGCACGAGCTGCAGCTACTAGCCATGTAAAAGCATAGTGTAATTGTCGGTGTCCTTGTACTGGGAATGGAATCTGGTAGTTAGCACCACCAACACGACGTGATTTAACTTCAAAATTTGGTGAAACATTAGATAAAGCTTTCTCAAATATTTCAATTGGATCTTGGCTTTCAAGTTTCTTTGCAGCATTTTCAAGTGCGCTATAAACAGCCCGTTCAGCAACTAGTTTTTTACCATTTAGCATAGATTTATTAATTAATCTTGCTACTAGTACTGAATTGTATTTACGATCTGGTTGTAATTGTCTTTGTAATTTTTTGGTTACTTTACGAGGCATGATTACTTGCCCTCCTTCTTTGTACCGTATTTAGAACGGCCTTGTTTACGGTTTGCAACTCCTTGAAGGTCTAAAGCACCACGAACAATGTGATAACGCACACCAGGAAGATCTGGTACACGACCACCGCGTACTAATACTACGGCGTGTTCCTGTAAATTGTGACCTTCACCACCAATGTATGCCCAAACTTCTTGTTGGTTAGTTAATCTAACACGAGCAACTTTACGTAAAGCCGAGTTAGGCTTCTTTGGTGTTTTTGTAGTAACACGAATACAAACACCACGCTTTAATGGAGCATCTTGTTTGTAATAACGTGATTTTAATGTGTTATGGATCGAACCTAAATGTGGAGACTTACTTTTCTTATTTGCAGTCTTTCGAGGTTTACGAACCAATTGGTTAATAGTTGGCATGAACTATATATCTCCCAATCTGAAATTTAATATTAGATATTTATAAGCTTTTCGATCAGCACATCTACTTCACTTATGTCTTTTCTTAGCCTAACACTTTCACTCATACACACTCTTTTTAGCTACTAATATCAACTAAGAGGAAACTCGCTAGTTATTCTAACAGAAAATAGCTATTCTGTACAGCTTAAACAAATGAAATTTCTGAAATCTATAATTTAGCAATCTTTTCTCGAAGCATTTTTTGAACTAATCCAGGATTTGCTTTACCCTGAGATTTTTTCATTACCTGTCCAACTAAGAAACCGTAGACTTTTTCATTACCATTTTTAATATCGTTAATTGCCTTTTGAGAAGATTCATCACTAAGTACTTCATCTAAGATTTTTTCAATAGCACTAGTATCAGAAACCTGTATTAAATTATTTTCTTTAGCAATTTTTTCTGGTGTTTTATTTTCACTTAGCATTTTAATAAATACTTCTTTAGCGTTCGTAGAAGACAAAAGTCCTTCACTAACCATATGTGCTAATTGAATCAAGTTATCTGCGCTTAAGTGTGTTAATTCTTCATTGTTTGAATCTTCTTCACTGCCAGAAAGAGCACTAGCAAACCAAAAAGCAGTCTTTTTAGCTGAGTCTTTTCCATCTTTATCTAAAACTTCACTAACAAGTTTTGCATATTTACTAGAAGAAAATAGTACGTCAATTACTGATTTATCTAATTTTAGATCCTGCCATTTTTCGCGATAAGCAGGTGGAAGTATTGGACAATCTTTTTGTATTTCAAGAATTCTTTCATCAGTTAAGACAATAGGTGGGATGTCAGCATCTGGCATGTATCTATAATCTTGTGCGTCTTCTTTAGAGCGTTGAGAAAAAGTTGCTTGTTTGTTATCGTCCCAGCCTCTAGTTTCCTGTTTAACTTTCTCTCCGTTTTCGACAAGCTCTACCTGTCTTTTGAATTCATACTCTGCTGCTCGTTCTACACTTCGAAAAGAGTTTAAGTTTTTTATCTCAGCTCTTGTTCCTAAAGTATTACTTCCTTTTGGTGCTACTGAAATATTAACGTCAAAACGCATATTTCCTTGATATAGATCACCATGTGTTACGTCAGCAAAAGTCATTAAACGATATAGCTCAGTAGCATAAGCTTTAGCCTCTAGAGCTGAATGCATATCTGGTTCTGATACGATTTCGATAAGTGGCGTACCAGCACGGTTTAAATCAACATATGATCCATTATCTGAATGAGATAGTTTACCAGCATCTTCTTCAATATGTGCGTGATTAATTCTAACCTTGAATTCACTACCATCTTCTTTAGGTACGGTAACTTCACCAGCTAGAATTGTTGGCTGATACATCTGCGATGTTTGGTATCCTTTTGGAAGATCAGGGTAAAAATAATGTTTACGATCGAAAGAAGATACGTTAGCAACTTTAGAATTTAAAGCTTTGGCTGCAATAACCGCAAGTCTTACTGCTTCTTTATTTAAAACTGGAAGCATACCAGGCAAAGCAAAATCAATTGGTGAGACTGCAGTATTAGGAGCTTTATCTCTAGCGTCGTTATCGGATGCTGAAAATAATTTAGTTTTAGTTTTTAACTGTACATGACATTCAATACCGATAGTCATTTCATATTTATCTAATATAGATTTTTCCATTAGATTGCTCCTAAATCTTTTAATCCACGTTTAAATGCACCTAGAGCAAGACGGGATTCTTTTAATTCAATATTAATTCCTGGTTCATGAGCTATCTGGTTACGAAGTTTATGAGCAACCCAGATTGCATTTTTATTAGAAAAATTGTTACTTGCTTGCTTAAGCCTTTCGCCCATAGTTTTTCCGGAAATTCCTAGCTCAATCATTGCCTGATCTAATAATTTATCTGCCTCAATAACTGCCATTGACCAAGACTGCCTATTATCTTTAGTAAATGAATTTTCAATCTTAAGCCACGATTTACGATACTTATCGACATTCAATATTACGTTCTTTTTAGTTGTGACAAAGATAATTAGTATTGCAATTCCCAATAAAAAGATTGCTAAAAAGACATATATAACATCTAATCCAAAGCCTGACATCATTGAATCTCCACTGATTTAGCAAGTGCCATTAGTTTAGCATCATCTTTAGCTTTACCAATTAGCTGAACGTTAACTGGTAGCCCTAAACTAGTCTTACCAGCTGGAACCGACATAGCAGGTAGTCCAACTAAAGATGCTGGGACTGTCATAATATCTGCTAGATACATTTTAATTGGATCATCGGTGTTTTCACCAATCTTAAAAGCTGGAGTAGGAGATACTGGGCCAATTAAAGCATCGTATTTTCCTAAGACATCATCAAAGGCTTGCTTTAGTAAAGTTCTTGCTTTTTGCGCTTTTAGATAATAAGCATCGAAAAATCCAGAAGATAGTACAAATGACCCAATCAAGATACGACGTTTATTCTCAGGCATAAAACCCTGATCTCGGCTTTTACCATATAACTCATCCAAAGAATTACTTTCTGCTCTAAAACCATAACGAATACCATCATAGCGAGCAAGATTAGAACTTACTTCTGCAGGTATTAAGACATAGTAAATTGCTAACGTATATTTTAATATTGGCATTGAAACTTCTTCAACTTCGTGTCCTGCTTGTTTTAGTCTATCAATATAATCGTTAGTAATTTTCAGCACTTCAGGATCGACCGCGTCGGTCATGAAGTCTTTAATAATAGCTATTTTCTTATTCTTTGGAGGTTCAGTTTCTATTTTGAAAAAATCATCCAAAGTAGTCATGTCTTTTTTATCTTTACCAGAGATAATCTCCATAACTATTTCGCTATCTTCAACAGTTTTGGAAAAACAACCAATGGTATCGGTTGAAGATGCCATGGCTACTACACCAAATCTAGATACCGTACCATAAGTTGGTTTTACTCCGAAAACACCATTAAAACTTGCTGGCTGGCGAATCGAACCTCCGGTGTCACTACCTAAGGCAAAAGGTACAACATCTAAAGCTGTTATAACTGCTGATCCGCCAGAGCTTCCACCTGCTACCCTTTCATTATCAAACGCATTCTTTGTTACACCAAAAAAAGAATTCTCTGTAGAACCACCATGAGCAAAAGCATCTAAATTAGATTTACCAATATAAATCGCTCCCTCTGCTTCAAGCTTTTTAATTACCGTTGCTTCAAGAGGTGCTTTAAAATCTTCAAGCATCTTAGAGGCTGCTGTCGTTTCATCTAAAAGAGTTAAGAAATTATCTTTCACCACATAAGGAACACCTAAAAGTTTTCCTTCTTTATTTCCAGCTTTAATCTTTTTATCTAGTTCTTCAGCTTTTTTAAGAGCCGACTCTTTTGTGAGTTTAATTAAAGCGTTTTTATCCTGAACTGCTTCAGCTTTTTTTATAGCCTCTAAAACAACTTCTTTTACAGTTACTTCTTGGTTTTTAACTTTATTTACTATATCTTTAATCATCTATAACACCTTTGGCACATTTATCTGACCATTCTTAGAATCCTTAGCTAAACTAACTAATGCTTCCGGAGATACACCATAAGTATCTATATCATCATCTTCTCGCCAAACATTAGATAAGCCTGTAATTTGAAAAGTTGGTTCAACGTTATCCGTATCTAGTTCATTCAACTGATCAGCATAGTCGACGATTTTACTTAAATCTTTTTGTAGAGATTCTGCCTCTTCCTTAGACACACTTAAAGAACTAAGCTTAGCAAGATGCATAACCTCATCTAGTGAAATACTATTATTCATGCATTTATTATAAGACTTTTTTCATATCTTATCTATTAGAGAGACTTATTTTAGATTAATACTAATAGCTCGATGATCAGAACCTAGGTCTTGATAAATCTTATAACTTTTAAAGTCTATTCTTTTAATCGATTTTTTATTGAATTTATATAAAATATGATCAATTTGGGTTAATCTAAAGCTTGGTAAGAATTCACGATCTCGCATTTTAAGTGTAGTAGTTGGTCGCATCTTTTGGTCAATATCTTTAAATCCACCATCTTTAGTCAAAACTTCTAAAGCTGTTCCTAAAGCCATATCTAGAGTGCGAGCAATAATTCTTTCTTTGTCTGCCATAACTCTACCTAAAGCTAAGAAACTCTTTCTTACAAAACTATTCCTTAGTACTTTTGATTTCCAGTCTTCTTTATGCATTGCATTATAGTCACCAAGAATTAAAATATCTTCTTTACGTTTCGATGAGATTCTTTTTAAATCTTTTGCCATTTCAATTCTAACTTTTTCCGAACGATCATCGAGATGTACACCATAAACTACTAAATTATTTTTCTTATCTACAAGCTCAATAGCATTACGAAAATCGGCAAGCCTAATCGTATTAACTCTTATATCCTTTTTAAATTCTTTTTTATAAATCATTAAAAGATGTAAATTTTTAAATTCACCCCAAACTCGGCCATCGTCCTTATGGTTATAAGGCACAGGAACTAATATATAACCTAGTTCATCTAAAGATTCTTTTACTTTATTGTCTAGCTTATTTGAAAAAGCTTCAGAAAAAAACATGATATCGGGATTAATAAAAGATATTGCACGCACTATGTCTTCAGGCTGAGCTCGTTTAGTCTTCATCTTATATCGACTCAATCGACTTTCAATATTCCAAGATGCAATTTTCATAATTTATTCCTTATCTCAATAATTAAATCACGTAGTTCAGCAGCTTTTTCAAACTCTAAATTAGCAGAAGCTAATTGCATTTGAGAAGATAGATCCTCGATCAAAGATGGGTATTCATCTTTTGGAATTTTCTTCAAATCTAATTTCTTTTTAGTATCTTTTTCGGCCATAGGAATGATTGCTCTTAATCCTTCGCCAATATCCTTTTTAATAGAATGTGGTGTGATACCATGCTCTTTATTGTATTTATCTTGAATTTGTCGACGCCTAGCTGTTTCGTCAATAGCTACTTTCATTGAATCAGTAATACGATCCGCATACATATAAACCTTGCCATCTTCATGTCTAGCGGCTCGTCCAATAGTTTGAATCAATGCCGATGTCGATCTCAAAAAACCTTCTTTATCTGCATCAATAATTGCCACTAAAGACACTTCAGGTAAGTCTAATCCTTCTCTTAGAAGGTTAATACCTACTAGTACGTCATATACACCCATACGAAGATCTTTTAGAATATCACCTCGCTCTAAAGTATCGATCTCTGAATGAATATAAGCAGTTTTAATACCGTTATCTATTAAGTAACTAGATAAGTCTTCGGCCATTCGCTTCGTCAAAGTCGTAACAAGAACTCTTTGTTTTTTCTTAATCCGTTCATTAATTTTTTCTATTAAATGATCTACCTGATGTTCTGTTGGTACTACTTCAATCTCAGGATCCAAAAGTCCAGTTGGGCGAATAATTTGTTCCGCTGGTTTTGGGCTACGTTCTAGTTCAAATTTACCTGGAGTAGCGGAAACATAAATAGCTTTATTGATGTGTTTATCGAATTCGGTAAAAGTTAAAGGTCTATTATCTAAAGCCGAAGGCAATCTAAAACCATGCTCCACTAAAGTTTCTTTTCTAGAACGATCTCCGTGATACATTCCTCTAATTTGAGGAATTGTCATATGTGATTCATCTATTATTAATAAATAATCATCCGGAAAATAATCCATCAAAGTAGCGGGCTGTTCGCCTTCTTTACGATTAGTTAAATATCTAGAGTAGTTCTCAATTCCTTTGACGAAACCAGTTTCTTTTAACATTTCAACATCAAAAGTAACTCTTTGCGTTAGGCGTTGGGCTTCTAATAATTTATTTTCTTTTTCAAAAAATGCTAAACGATTTTCATATTCAGCCTCAATCTCTGGAATTATTTTATTAATCTGCTCTTTTGGTGTTACGTAATGTGAGCATGGAAAAACCGTAACAGAATCATCTTCTGCTAAAATCTCACCTGTTAAATGATCTATCTCCGTAATTCTTTCAACTTCATCTCCGAAAAACTCAATCCGATAAACCATATCTGCGCCTGCTGGAAATATATCTAAGACATCACCCTTAACCCTAAACGTTCCACGATGTAAATCGACATCATTCCTTTTATACTGCATATCGTTTAATAGTCTTAAGGTTTTATCTAATAATCGACGCTCGCCTTTTTGGAATTTGATAG
>SDRK01000002.1 GCA_007845205.1 TM7 phylum sp. oral taxon 350 | reverse complement strand
CTTATAGTGCAGGTTTTGGCCTTGCCCAATGGGATACTGGAAGAAGAACTAAATTGATTACCGAATTTCTTTTTGATGTTTTCCGTGGCAGATACAAGCAATATGATTTAAGCATTCAGATTCCTAACGATAACAAATTTAGTGTTAATGATGATTCAGAAGGCTCGAAAGCCGAATTCTTTAAAAAGTTAATCTCTATAGATAACAACGATGGAAATTATTATCTAGCTTACCCCAATCAATATCGATTGTTGTTTCATTTGCAATCTTTTCATTATTTTTAGCTGTTTCTGCCCTAAGCTCGGATGTTTTGGCATTGTCATCATCCGATACGTTCAGATCGGTATTAAGACCTAGCTGATTCTTTTCTGTGTAATTTTCAGCCTCGGTGGTTTTTTCAGGATTGCTTTGAGTGAATATCGAAAAGTAAGCAAAAGCAGTGCATCCAACTAAGATCAACAAAATTATGCCAGTAAAGACAAGTTTGATTTGTTTAGAAGAAAGGTTCATTATCTAGCTCCTGCTGGTCTTCTGATCCGAGCGATTTTTACAATGTTTTTATCTCTTTTACTGTGAATAGATCTACTATAAATAGCCTTTGCAAGACCATTCCACCTGACCCAAGCAGCGTTATATTGTTCTACTTCAAATTTATCGCCCATTACTCTGGTGACCACTGCAATATGTCCAAAAGTACTACTACCTTGACTAGTACTGATAAAGTCTCCGGTTTTTAGGTCATTTACGCTGACAGCATCAGCAACTCCATTATCAATTAGTTTGCCTGCAAATTGTATACCGTGACCTGTTAGGCCTACATTGTATGCCCATCCAGATTGACCTTCTTTTTTACCAGTATTATTGCCCGCTATTTGTTGGCTAGCACGCCATTTAGCAAAAGATACACATTGTCGGATAATTCCTAATCCCCCATATTCTGTACAATTACCAGTTGCAAGAGAATCATCGCTACAACCGTAGTTATAATATTCGGGGCCACGGAATGGATAGTCGTCTCCCGCCTCTTGATTCATTTCAGATGGCTGTTCTTCGTCTTCGTCGTTTTCCATACCGTCTAAGGTTGCATCATCAATTAGATACATCCTATAGTTATTTATCTCTTTCTTTAGTTCTTCGCCTTTTGTATTGTTTTTAGTCTCAGCATCGATGGAGTCTTTGTAACAATATTCTGGTCGAGGATCGTCACCGGACATGGATTCATTAGTGTAAAATGGCTCTGTGTTTTCCATACAGTATTTTCTGTAGTTGTAGCCATTTAGAATTTCTTTTTTATCGCCTTCTCCACCAATTACCCTATAACCAACCGCTTTATTCATGTAGTCGTTACCAGTAGCTCTTTTACCATCTTCGCCAACAGCTTCTATGAAGTCACCTTTTTGAACTAGTTCGTCTAATACCTTTGTAGGCTCTTTATCTAGAGTCTCAGTATTGCTTCCATATTGCATATTGCAGAATGGGTCGGCTGCGACACCAACATCTTTGTAGTCATCGTCGTTACAGACTTCAAATTGTTTACGGTAATCGTTCTCGTCTTTTGCTAGAGCAAAAGAAGTTAAAGAAGCTTGTTTTAAGGAAGTATTAAACATTCCAAGAAGGCTTGTAATACCCGAAGAAAGTGAACTAACCTTAGTTGAGAATGGAAGCATATTAGTCATTAGATTACCCATAAGGGTGTTTTTAGAAGTGATATCGAAAGGACTGCGATTAGCCCGATCAATGGCTGCAAGTTCAGCATTTTTCTTATCCATATAACTAACAGTTTTCACTGCTTCGTCAATATTTTGCGGTCTTAATCCAATAGATTGTGAACTGGCGGCAGCCTGTGCTCCAGCACCTGCAGTGATCATGTTACCAATCTGTTCACCATTTTCATTACCAGTTGTTAATCCTTCTTTCATGCCGTTCATAACGCTATCTAAGACGGGTTCTAATAATGCGCCTACAATAGAACCAATAATACTACCAGCGATTGCACCACCAAAGTAAGCAACGGGGTTTGTAAGAATAGAAGCTATATCAGCAAGGCTTGAATCTGCTGCTTTACAGGTTGTCTTATTAGCCACTAATCCAGCAGGAGTTTTATCAAAAAAGCCTTTAATACCCATAGTGAGTGATGCAACGAATCCAGCCCCTACTCCACTACCAATGACGTATTTTGTGTAGTTCTTGGATGTCTTTTTAGGCACTTTAGCGTCGTCATCGACAATACTTTTTTGCCCATCGGATAATTCATCGTATTTAAAATCACCAATACTTCTATCTACTTTATCTTCACCAACGCCTACGGTTTTCATTGCCTGATTTAGATCTTCTGGACGATTATCGATATTTTTTACCGTGCCATAAGCTGCGTATTTATATCCGTCCGAATCAAATAAGTTTTTACCAGTAGTCTTATCTGGTTGAATAAAGCGATTTCCAAGGTCGTTAATTGCTTCGGATGCTCCGGTGCCAGACATTAAGGCATAAATTAATTTCATAATGGTTGAAAAATAACCAATATAAGCAGTAACCTGCATTACTTTATAGGCATTTACTACCATCGCAGAGGTCGATCTCACTCCACACATAAACTTAACGACCGCTCCAGCACCAGATGTTATGTTGCGTGTACTTTTGCTAAATACGTCTTTAAGCTTACCTTTAAATTTAGTTTTTAAATCTTTTAGGAAAGTTTTTCCTTGTTTGCCAACTTTTTTGCCACGACCATCCACATCACCGTCTTTTTCGGTTTTAGTATTAATGGATTTTACTTCAGATTCTTTCGATTTACTGGAATTTTTCAGCGTTTTTGAAAAACTAGTATTCTCTTTTTCACCCTTTTTTGGCTTACGAAGTTTGTTGATCTTATCAAGAACATTGCCGGTCAGGTTTTGCAGAGTTTTCCAAGCTTTACCTGTATATAAAGTTTTTCGTTTAGGATTGTTTATCTTATTAAAGACTCCTTGTAAAGTTGAATCGTTCTTGGATAATTTAACAAACTCTGTGGCATTAAAATTTTTACCATTATAATTAATGCTTTCTATCTTATGGCGACCAAGAAGACCTTTTTTTGATTTAACTTCAATACCATGGCTTTTTAGGGATTTTATCTCTTTATCCGATAAATGTTTAAAGCTACAGCGTCTGGTTATCTTTCCACACTTAGCAATATCATCTGAATTAATTTTAGAGCTTCTAATCTTGCTACCTCTAATATGAGAAAAAACTTGTGAGGTGCTAAATTTTTCCATTAAGTAGTGTCCAACAGCAACTAAGGACATTGTTTGAGAGGTTGCTCCAAGCCCCAATACTAGACCAAAAATAATTGACACTAAAATAGCAACTGGAGATTTACGTTGTACGTTTTTAGCAAGAGATAACTTGCCTTTACCAGATACACTATTTTTAAAATTAAGCCTACTAGAGAAATTTTCCTGGTTTCTAACATCTTCTGCGGTACTCGACGAGGAATTATTTTCACTAGCCGTTTTCTTCTCTAAAGCACTTAAAGAAGGACTGACGGATTCGTCGGCCTCTTTTTCGGAATTCGGAGTGAAATTAGTTATTTTCATTAATCCTCACCACACTTATATATAGATTATATCAAGTAATGCTTATTTAGCAGAAAGGATTTAGAACTTTTAACGTTCCATTGGATTAGTGGTAATTAAACCATATTCGGTGTCGGAACTAGCAATTTCAATATGCACGTGATTTTGTCCAGCAAAGAATAGTCCTTGTCCAACTGGGAATCCAGATAACCTAGTTTTTTCAGCTTCAGTTAGCTTAAAGACATCACTTAGCACCTCAACGGCCGACACAGATTGCTTTAGAAGTAATTGCATAGAAGAGTTAGCAACAATTGCTCTTCCCATACGTGATCCCATAAAGTCTTCAACATCCTGAGTAATTGTAGTAATACCCAAGTAATATTTACGAGCTCTTTTAGCCAATGAGAACAAGAAATTAGCAGAATCTTCGTATTTCATTAGTTGCCATGCTTCATCCACAATTAGCATGCGTCTTCTTTGATCTGTTCTGGTGATATTCCAAATGTGGCTTAAGGTGATATACATCGCAACTGGACGTAATTCATCCTCTAGGTCTCGAATATTAAAGACTACCATTTGGTTGTTAATGTCTATATTACTCTGCTGTGAAAAAATACCAGCAAAAGTACCAGTAGTGTATTTACGTAATCGTTGAGCAAGTCGAGGACCGGTACCTCCCATATGAAGTAAGGTGTCATAAAGATCTTCCATTACCGGAGGTCTTGAATTATGTGTTAGTGGATCTGAAGTAATACCTGCTCTTGAATAAGTATCGATTAATGCGGTATCAAGGTCTGAATCTTCTTCTGGTGTTAATTTGTCTCCACCACCTAACATTAAGCGGAGCAAACCATGCAATGTTATTAAATTAGCTCTTAAGGAATCATCACCATCGTCGGCATCAATAACTCGTGGAAGATCAAAAGGATTGATTCTAATATCTGAATTTAGGCTAAGTGAGATATAGCTACCACCAACAGCTTCAGCTAATTTTTCATATTCATTTTCTGGGTCAATAATAATGATTTCTGTGCCGATCATCATGGAACGAAGAGCTTCTAGCTTAACTGTAAAGGATTTACCAGCTCCAGATTTAGCAAAAACGACCATGTTGGCATTTTCTAAGGTAAAACGATCAAAAATAACTAGCCCATTGTTGTGCATGTTGATTCCATAAAGAATTCCTCTTTCTTGAGAGAGATCGGCAGAAGTAAATGGAAAAGTGGTCGAAATGGCACCAGTGTTCATATTACGTTGAATACGTAGCTGGTCGGTCATTTGAGGTAATGTACTGTTTAGTCCTTGTTCTTGTTGTGAAGAAGCAACTTTGGTATAGACCATCTGTTGACCAAAAATCGACTCAATCTTGTGTCTAATATCTTTTAGTTCATCCATACTGTCGGCATAAATAGTGACATAAAGACCAAACCTAAAGAAGCGTTCACGTCCAACTTGTAATTGGTCACGAAGTTCTTCAGCGTCTTGGTAAGCAGACTCAAGTGCTGGATCACGAACTTTACCCTTTTCAGCATTAATCTCGATACTAGCTTCTAGCTGGGATACTTTTTTACGAAGATTGTTTAGAACAATTTGTGTATCGACTGGGTAAATAAACATGCTAATATCGATAACTTCATCGATATTAATCAGATAAGATAACCAACCTGTAGATAATTCTCTAGGATAACCATAAACATAAATAGTAGTTGCATATTTCGTGCCAAGCCTGAAATGTCCGGATTGAATATCTAGTGAGCTTGGCGAAATAGTGTCACGAAGCGAAATCATTCCCCTCTTAAAGGTATTTTCTACTTCCACGAGTTCCATCGCTTTTTGACGAGCTGCAATATCTTCTGGTGAGATTTGTTGATTTTTCTTACCAAACATTAGAACATTCCTTCATCTTTATTAGAGTATAAATCTATACGTTTATCTGACTTTCTAACGTATAAGCTTTCTTGGTCTTTAAAACGTTTTAGTGGTTGGCGAATAGCGGTATCTGGATTATAGAAGTTATAGAATAGCTCTCCTAATTGAGCAGTAGATAACCGATTGCATTGAATACCGAGTTGAATTAAACCACTCATAATTAATGAAATACGGTTTCTAAGTTCTTCTTTTGCTCGATCCATTGTAACAGTATCAATTTTAATTTCTTGCTTTTCTCCAGATGAGAATAAGCTACTAAAGAATCCTTTTGATTCAGCCACAGCATTAGATCTTTTACTTGGATCTTCGTATGACACAATCACAAAAAATGTTTTACTCATAATGTTTGCTTGAGTGGATAGTTCATCTATGAAGTTAATGTAATCCTTCATTAGTTCATTTAATAATAAATTATCTTGTGATGATTGAATGTCTATAAGCTTATTAATATATGGACCGAGATCTACTTTTTGCGATCTAATTAGGATTTGAATATTGAAGTTCAAGGAGTTAATAAAGCTTTGGTAGGCGTATTCTACCCCCTCTTTTTCTTTTTCGCTCATTAGATCAAAGTTGATCGATTTACATTCAACAATTGCTCTAAATGTACCATCTTGCATTACTACTAAATCATCTCGAATTTCAGAGATTAATAGACTGCTTTGAGCACTAGCTTTTACTTGCTTATTCTCTTCTGGTTTTTGCGTATTTGAACCAATTGGCATTACTGGTGGTTGACCTTGATTTGGGCCAAGAGGTTGTTGTAAAGGACTGCTAGCAATTGGTTGATTAAATTGATTTTGTTGCACAAAACCAGCTGGTGGTGGCGAAAAGGTATTTGCCTGATTGACAGAAGTAACAGCAGGATTAGCGTTAAAGTTATTAGCTACTTGAGGAGGTTGATTCGATGGATTTTGTGAAGAATTATTAGGAATATTAAAAACTTGAGGATTGTTATCACCTCTCATAACGGTTGGATCATATTGTTTGGGATTATTTGGTTGCATATCCTACCTTAAAGCAATAAATACTTCTTGATTCTCCTTCTTTTCTTTTATCCTCTCGGCTTCTCGAGCGATTGTTGCAATACTTAAATCTCGATTATTAGCTAAGTTAATTATATCAGGATCACTAACTTCTTGTGGTTGCTTTTCCTTATGAATGGTGTTGTCGATAATTGGCTTTGGTAAGATCGGCACTTTGTTCTGATTTTTATCTATATTATTAGTATTCGTTAAGATTTTGCGTTTTTCATGGCTTTGAATTACAGGCTGTTTATTTAAATTAGGATCTACGTTAAGCACCTTTTCATTCTTTGGAACAAAAACTTCTGGTTTTTGATTCTCTTCTGCTGAAGATAAATTTTTTACAAGTTGTTGTTTGTGTTCTAAATTTTTCTTTTGAATTACCCGATCTAAAGTAATACTAGTTGCACTATTTTCATCTAGAATATCCATTTCATCGGCGGAATTAGACAAGAAAGATTGTTGCATAGTTGAAAAATTAGCAGAATCAAGACCTTTAACTGACCAGCCTTGAGTGTCGGCAATCTTAGATAGATAATCGATACGTTTTTGAGCCTCTTCCTGTGAGAAATCTTTTAGAGTGATTTTATTAGTGTCTTCAGTTGGTGCGGTAATAGTAAGCAAAGTTTCTCCACTACCTTGGATCCAAGGCCTTTGTTTTGGCTTAAAAAAGAAACTAACCATGGCTGCAAGATAGACTTCCATTGGTTGGTCTTTTTTCAGAGGTAAAGCTAAAACTCCAAAAATAATAATAAATGGCAATGGAATTACTACAAGCGGAGGAAAAATACTAAACATTACCCAAGCAATAGCAATCCCAACTACTGAGATAACTAAGTAGATAAATTGCCTAAAGCTAAAAGGTCCTAAAAGCTTATCTTCGGCTTCAACGTTTTGTGGTACTTTATAAACCGCCATTAATTAATATTATAACTTAAGCACTAGTGCTTAAAGATATTGCTCTTAAAAATTTTAATTATTTGGTTTTTTAGGATTTTTAGCTTTATTTATTGCGTCCATTTTCTTTTTATCGGAGAGGCTGGTTGATCCGGATAATTTTTCAGAAATTATTTCTTTTTTGTCGTTTCGAAGTGGCACTTCAATGGATTCTGTCTTAGTGACCGTTTCTTTCATTTCTTTAGCTACTTCTTTAGCACTAGCTTTTTGTTCGGTGCTCTGTTTAGGACTAAAGAATTTTGCCATTTCTTCTTCTGGAACTTTTGCTCTGTTAAGAACGGCTTTTAGTTCAGATTTATTAACATCTCTAGGAATAGGATGAGCTGTGGCATAATCTCTAGTTTTTGAATTTGTTGCCTGTGTTAATGCTGCATTAATATTTTGGTATTTTTGAAGCTCCTCTGAAGTACGAGCTTTTTGAAGCTCCTTATATTCAGGACTATTGTTATATTTATATTGTGCTTTTTCAGCTGCCAGTTGGTTCACGATATTAGCAGCCTCGACACTATTCATTGCAAATTGACCTTTGTCTGTAGATTTCCAGTAGGCCTCAGCCTTCTGTTTATTAGCGCTTAATGTTGCATCGTGTAAGCGATTTCGATGATCCATAGCCTGCTGATATCTAACGGCAAACTGTTGCCATTTTGGTTTTCTTGTAAGGTTGTCTGTAGTAATTTCTTTAATTCGACGATTAGCAAAGTTTCTAGTACGATCAATAGGTCCTTTGTTAGGATCATTAAAGATTCTTCCACCTCTTTTAGGATCGGTTAAGAATGTAGCAACAGCATTCATGGTGCCTGAGCTGAATTTCAAAATAAATGGTGTGATAGCAAGTGGCAATACTTGTACTAATAAACCAATAATTAATCCGACGGTAGATGCAGCGGTTGCAATCATGGCAAGACCTGCAAGTTGTGAAACTGCAAATATCAGGCTAAACATTGGATAGAATACTAATAAACTAATAAACCAATCTTTCCATTTATCGAAGAACTTTTCGGTGTTGGGAAATAGCATCATTGCAAAAGCTAAAGGAGATAGAATGACAAGTAAAGGAATTAGTGCTTGTCTGATTGCTAAAATTAAAAGTGCAATTAAGATTGCAATTATAGCTCCTACTAAAGCTGGCAAAAGAAGGAATATTAATCCTTTAATACCACCAGCTGCACCAACGGCTGTGAAAGCCTTAAAGCCTACAGCACCTGCTATACCGCCAGTAAGAATGAAATTGGATAAACTGGACGCTGTAACGGTGTTATTTTGAATCGATAAATTCTTTCTAATATCAGTAACAGCATCATAAGTTCCATGACCTAAGATGTTAGAAATGTCGATAGAAGTAGCAGAGATTATATAAGAAAGATTTACTAATATTGCTGCTACGATTAATTTTGGAATAACACTTTTAATAGCTACAAGACTGCCATCGTATCTGGTTAGATATGTGATAACAATGATAATAAAAGCAATGACAAAGAACATGTTAGCAATGTTTCTAACAGCTTCCCATATCTGGTAGGTTGGATTATTTGTCTCAGTAAGGTTTAAAGGCTGTACTTCAAGGAAATTTGAGATTACAGAATAAACTACGTCCATACCGGAAGCTAAAAATCTAGTAATTGGACAGACCGCCCAACCAAAGCCACCGCTAATTTCACAACGAGCTGCATCGACTCCGTTTGAGCTATCTACTTGCGATAAAGATTGTTCTTCGGCGTAGGAGTTAGTAAAAGTTATAAAACTAAAAGAAAAAATAGCAAAAATAAAAATAACCAATAGTTTAAAAACATTGAGTTTTTTATTAGTCTGTTTTTTATCTTTACTAAACATAAAACTACTTATAATACTACCATAAAATGGCTATTTTAGCAACTTTGTTGATTAATATAACCATTTTAGAATATTACTAAATATTTTTGAATAAAAATAAAAAGTTTAATCAAGTAGTACGGATATATTATAATAATTGGTATGAAGAAAGTATTGCTGTCTTTTCTGATATTAATTGGACTTGGTGCGTTGGTGCTATCACCTATAAATGATGTCTATGCCGCTAAATGTGGTGGTGCTAATACATCTATTATTAATTGTGATGATAATGGCGACCAGAATGCAATTATTAAACTGCTTACTAGTGTTATTAATATATTAAGTGCTGGCGTTGGAATCTTGGCAATCGCTGGTTATATTTATGCTGGCCTTCTTTATACAACAGCTGGAGCTGATCCTAAAAAAGTTAAAGCTTCGAAAGATATTTTTACTAACGTCACTATTGGTATAATAGCTTATTTAATAATGTGGTCTGTGATTGAATGGCTAATTCCAGGAGGGGTCTTTTAATGAATAAGAAGTTAGCTGTACTTATTGCCCTATTTAGTATCGGTTTTTTTACTTTATTCTCTACTAATACTTATGCGCAAGTACCTTCAGTAACTGAAGGTGGTGGGGGAGGAAGTACAAGTTCTTCCGATGGAAAATGTAGAACTCACTTTTTATTTATACCAACTTGGTATCGTGGTTTAACTGACGGTAATTGTAATATTCAGCTAAAAGCCGATGAAGGTAGTAATACAGGTTCGGGAATTTCGAAAATTGTTTGGACGATTGCCTTAAACCTAATTCAAGGACTCGCAACGATTGTTGCTTATGCAACTATTATTTATATGATCTATGGTTCTATGCTCTATTCGTTAGCTCAAGGTGATCCTAAGAAGCTCGGTGCTGCTAAGAGTACTATTTCAAATGCCATTATCGGTTTTGTAATATCTCTAATCTCTGCTGTAATAGTGAATTTTATTTTCGGAGTATTATCTAAATAATGAAAGTAATGTTTTATTCAGTTTTTTATAACCTAGCTGCTCAAAGTACTAAGTTAGATAAAAGTAAAATTAATGGTTATCAGGATGGTAATTCTGGATTACTTACTAATGCTATAAATGCGCTTTTATATATAGCAACTATTATTTCAATTATCATGATTATCTATGGTGGTATTTCTTATGCCACTTCAGAAGGTGATCCTAAAAAAGTTGCCAAAGCAAAAGGCACGGTAATGTCTGGAGTAATTGGTTTTGTCTTAGCAATCTTGAGTATTACGATAATGATGTTTGTATTTAATAAGGTGTCATAATGTTTAGTTTATTATTTGGCTTATTTATTTTAGGAACTACTCCAAAGGTTGAAGCTACTACCTTTCAAGATAATAGTAGTAGCGTTATAAAGAATATAAAGAATATTGGTGCTCAAGATCTTTTTTCGGCTTGTGATCAGGCGACTGGTGCAGCAAAGGAATATTGTAATTCGAAAAAAGCTAGTGGTAATACAACAACAAGTGATTCTTTAGTGAAACTAGTTATGAATACAATGTTTTACATTGTAGGAATTGTATCAATTGTCATGATCATCTATGGTGGTATGAAATATACGACATCGTCAGGTGATCCTAAAAAAGTAGCCAGTGCTAAAGCTACTATTCTCTATGCAGTAATTGGACTAATAGTTGCGCTTTTTGC
This sequence comes from TM7 phylum sp. oral taxon 350, assembly GCA_007845205.1. GTDB lineage: Bacteria > Patescibacteriota > Saccharimonadia > Saccharimonadales > Saccharimonadaceae > SDRK01. Next base: position 23,766 of record SDRK01000002.1, on the reverse strand, counting down.
AGTAGCAATTGTTCAATTTGTTTCAACTAGAATAAAGTAATCTGTTATAAACATTAGCATTATCGTATAATAGTTATTATATGAGGCTTTCGGATAGTACGGTAGAGCGTCTTTTGGTGGACAAGAAAGTCATCTCAAAAGAGGATCTCGACAAATTAAAGGAAGAACAAAAGCAAGGAAATCGTCCCTTGCAATCTATTGTTGTCAAAAATAATATTATTTCCGATAAAAATTTAACCAAGCTTTATGCTGATTATGCAGAAATTCCTTTTGTCGAAATTAATCCAAAAGAGGTAGACAAAGAAATCCTACTTACCTTACCTGAAAAAATTGCTAGACAATATAACGCAGTAGTTTTCGGTAAAAAAGGTGAAGTTAAGTGGCTTGCTATGGAAGACCCTGACGATGTTCAGGCTGTAGATTTTATCCAAAAGCAAATGGGTTCTAACTACCAATTATTCATTGCAACCAAAGATAATATCTTACAAGTTTTAGACAATTATCGGGATGGTGTTGCCGAAGAATTAGATGATGTTATTGCGATTCAAGAAGAGGATGATGCGGATAAAGAAGAAGTTCGTGAAGAGGATATCTCGGAAGATTCGCCAATTGCCAAGACTGTTAATCTAATTTTGGAATATGCAATTCGTTCGGGAGCATCGGATATCCACATTGAGCCACGTGAAGAAAATCTTCAGGTGAGATACCGAATAGATGGTGTGCTTCAAGAAGCTAATAAATTACCTCGTAATGTAATGGGGGCTTTAATTTCTAGAATTAAAATTTTGTCCAATCTAAAGATCGACGAGCGCCGTGTACCACAAGATGGACGGTTTAAGATTACTGTGGCTGGTAAAAAATACGCTTTACGTGTCTCTACCCTACCAATTACTGAAGGTGAAAAAATAGTAATGCGTGTCCTAGACGAATCCAACAAAGCCTTAACGCTAGAAGAATTAGGCTATTGGGGCTATTCCTTAGAAAAGATTAATAATGCAATTAGTCAGCCATATGGCATGATGCTAGTTACTGGACCAACTGGTTCTGGTAAGTCTACTAGTTTATTTTCTTGCCTTACTCTATTGAATAAACCAGATGTTAATATTTCTACTGTTGAAGACCCAGTTGAATATAAGATCCCTGGAGCAAACCAGACGCAGGTTAACCCGACAGCGGGAATGACTTTTATTGCTGGACTTCGAGCTTTGCTGCGTCAAGACCCAAATATCATAATGGTTGGTGAGATTCGTGATGGTGAAACTGCAAACTTAGGTGTGCAGGCGGCTCTTACTGGACACTTGGTCTTCTCTACTTTGCACACTAATAATGCTGCAACTTGTTTGCCACGTTTACTAGATATGGGTATTGAGCCATTTCTTATTGCTTCAACGGTTCGTGCGGTAATTGGTCAGCGACTAGTTAGAAGATTATGTAAAAACTGTAAGGAAAAATACACTCCTTCGTCAGAAGAGCTAAAAATTATTAGTTCAATGTTTAATATCCATTCGTCTGCCGATATGAAAAGAATTAATGCTTTAGAAGAACGAGCAACCTCGGAAGGTATTGGTTCGGATATCGGTGAAAGCTTATCTAGTACTAAATCAACAATTACTAGATTATTTAGACCACATCCAGGTGGCTGCGATGAATGTAATCACGTTGGCTTTAAAGGACGTATGGGTATTTATGAGGTTTTGGACAACACTATTGAGATTCAAAAGCTGATTGTGGCAAATGCTACAAGTAATGACATTCAGGATGAGGCAATAAAACAAGGTATGGTCACAATGGCAATAGACGGCTTTATCAAAGCTTTGCGTGGCCAGACATCAATCGAGGAAATTTTAAGGGCAACAAGGGAGTAAATAGGTGGCAACATTTGAATATAAAGCAATTACTAATGCTGGTAAGACAATATCTGGCACTATTGATGGTAATTCTAAAGACTCAGCAACTGAGGCTTTAAGTGCACAAGGTATTAAAGTTATTCAGATAGAGTTATCTAAAGGTAAAGCTAAACATCTTGGTAAGGTAAAGCTAGTAGATCTTGTGCTTTTTACAAGGCAGCTATCTACAATGGTATCGGCTGGCGTGCCTTTAATGAGATCACTTACAACTCTTCAGACACAGGCTGAAAATCCAACAATGAAGCTTGTGATTGCTGATCTTGTGAAGGAAGTTGAAAGTGGTGCGCAGCTTGCCGACGCTCTTGAAAAACATCCAGAAGTCTTTACGCCGATTTATATTAATATGGTGCGAGCTGGTGAAGCCGCTGGTATCGTTGACGATATTTTAAAGCGTCTAGCAACACAGGTGGAAAGTAGTCAGACTTTAAGAAAGAAAATTAAAGGTGCTATGACTTATCCAACAGTGGTCTTCTGTATTATGATTATTGCCTTCTTTGGTATCATGATCTTCATTATTCCAAAAATTGGTGAGATCTTAAAAGGTATTGGTGGTCCAGATGCAGAGCTTCCTGCTCTTACCGCTGCCCTTCTTGGTATTAGTGATTTCTTGATTAAATTCTGGCCAGTAATTATTGGTGCTGCTGTCGGTGCTGGTTTTATGCTTAGAAAGTTTTTAAAGACCGAAGCTGGTAAGCGTAAGAGAGATGAAATTATTCTAAAGCTACCAATAGTTGGACTTTTGACTACAAAAAGTACAGTCGCAAGCTTTACTCGTACCTTCTCTGCTTTAGTTGGTGCTGGTGTTAGTGTGGTGGAAGCTTTAAGAATTACTGGTAGATCTTTAGGTAATAAGCTATATGAAGAAGATTTAGAAAAAGCTGCTCTTCAGGTGATTAACGGTAAACAAATGTCAGAAGCAATTGGCGAAAGTAAATTATTTCCACCTATCGTCTCACAAATGTTAGCAGTTGGTGAAGAAACTGGTCAGACGGACGTTGTGCTCGTTAAGGTAGCAGAATTTTACGAAGAAGAAGTAAACACCATGGTAGATAGCATGAGTTCTTTAATAGAACCATTAATCATGGTGGTAATTGGTGGTGGCGTTGCTGTTATTGCTGCTGCTGTTATGGGTCCAATTGCCTCGATATCTAACAGCGTTGGTATGGTGTTAACTAGCCTAATCTTTTAATTCATTGTCTAATAAGATATATTTTGTTGACATCAAAAAGCTTATGCATATAATAAACCTTAGATACTCTTGATCTATGTCGTAGAGATCGAATAAAAATAATAAAATTTAAAATAGGAGGGTGGGCTAAATGGTCTCACTTAAACAAAAACAATCAGGATTTACTCTTGTAGAAATTCTTATCGTGATCGTTATTATCGGTATCCTCGCCGGTTTAGTTATCACACAGATTCTTGGAGCAAATGCTAAAGCTCGTGACACAGAGCGTAAAACTGACGTTAACAGTATCGTTAACCAGCTAGAAGCATACTATGCAAAAGCTAACGGTTATCCAACAAACGCTAAGCTAAATGATGCTACTTGGCGTAAAGGTAACGAAATCAGCTCTGGTGACAGTGATAAGTCATTTAAAGACCCACAAGGAAATTCAGCTACTCTAGCTGATGCAGTTGAACCAGCAGTTGGTCAATATGGTTACACTGCTACTCCAGCTGGTTGTGAACCTGCAACTAGTGACACTGGAGAAAATACAGGTACAGCTAACCCATGTAAGGGATTCATGTTAAGAGTTCGCATGGAAAATACTAAGGAAAAAGATGCTGAAACTGTAAACGGTGTACTTTACTACACACGCCGATCAGCTAACTAGTTGATAATAATCTCTTGATTAAATAAATAGCCTCTTAGAGGCTATTTATTATTTCCCCTATTTTTATCCATTAAAATTAGGTTATTTACTTTAAGCACAAGGATTATTTGCTACAATAGATATTAGTAATGGGTGTGCAATACTTATATGAGTAAATTATTTCATAAGGATAAGCCAATAATTGGATTAGATATCTCTGCTACTAGCATTAAGATTATGTCTGTCGATATTAATAAATGGGCAGTTAAAGGATATGGTTCAATTGAAGTCGATCCTACTAAAATGAAAAATTCTATTGTAGATAGCGATGGACAATTTTTGGCAGAACAAATTAAAGATTTAATTCAGAATAAAATTCAAGGAACTTTCAGCTCTAACCATGTAGCTATGAGTATTCCAACTTCTCTAACTTATTCAAGAAGTATCACGGTTTCTAATAATATTGAAAGTTCAATTGAAGATTCAGTAAAACTAGAAGCTAGTCAATATATTCCAATACCGGTCTCTCAGCTATATATAGACTATGAAGTTACTAGTCGGGACGAAAAGACGACTACTGCGTTAATGTGTGCAGTTCCTAAGAAAATAGTAGATAACTGTATTAGAGCTGCTGCTGAATCAGGACTTAAGGTTATTTTGGTTGAACCTGGAATGTTATCTGTATCTAGATTGCTTCATTATACGGAATCAGGAGAGCTTCCAACAGTAATTGTAGATATTGGTTCGGCATCCACAGACGTTGCTATAGTAGACGGTACTTTGAAGGTTACGGGTGGTCTTCCGGTTGGTGGAAATACCTTAACTAGAGACATCTCTGAATCAATGAACGTTACGGTTGAAAAAGCTAGACAACTAAAAGTCTTGTCTGGTTTAAGTGCTGGTCCAAATCAAAGGCAGATTGTAGCTGCTCTTGAACCAGATCTTAATAAGATAGTCTCTGAGATTAAAAAGATTATTAGATACTACAACGAACGTTTGGCTAACTCTAAAGCTATAGAGCAGGTCGTGATCGTGGGTGGTGGTTCTAACGTTCCTGGTATTGGTGATTATCTAACAGATAAGTTAATGATTGCTTCTCGAGTTGCATCACCATGGCAGATGCTGAATTTTGGACGTCTTCCAAAGCCAGATCGTCGATTAGCACCAAGATATCTAACGGTGGCTGGTGTATCTTGTGTAAAACCTAAGGAGATTTGGAAATGATTAATTTAATCAGCTCTGAAGATAAGAAACAATATTTAGCAGCTAGAAGAAATGTTGTTTTAAGAAAATACCTAATATCTTCTCTACTGGTTGTTATGGCCGTATTTTTAGTATATGTAGTTGGTTTTTACATGATCTATAGCTCTAAAAAAGTAGCAGATAGCAAGCTTGAAAAAGCAACTACAGAATTAAGGAAGTATGATAAATCAAAGAACGAAGCCGAACAATACAGAAAAGATATTGAAGTGGCAAAATATGTGACTAGTTCTAACTTTGAATTTAATGATTTTTTGACAAAACTAGCTCAGGTAACTCCGGGCAACGTTATTGTTGAAAAACTAACGATTGATGTCTCGTCAACAAGCAGTGGTAAAACACCAGGACAATATAATATTTCCATTCGAGGCAAAAGTTATGATGATATCTTAAGAACTAAAGAATCTTATGAGAAATCGGATCAATTCTCTAATGTTAGTATTATCAGGGCATCTACACAAGAAGATTCTTCTAAAGCTACAGGATCGAAAAAAGATTACCCTTATGAAGCTGATTTAGCTATCACGATAGAAGCTCTAAAAGGAGGAAGTAAGTGAAAAATAAATCATTTAGTTTAAAGGCTTCAATCTTTTCCTATATCTTAGGCGCCCTTATGGCAATCGTTATTATCGGGGCTTTTGTTGGAGCTTATTACCTTAATGGCTTTTTAATACAGAAGAAAGATGAAGTATCTAAGGTTGAAAACGATGTAGTTGCTAACGAATCAAGCATTGGTCTTGCTCAAGCTCTAGAGCAATATATTAAAAACAATAGAAAAGATATTGATCTTGTTAAAAAAGTGGTGTCTGACACTAAAGAGTATCAATATCAGGACGATATTATTAACGATATAGTAACTTATGCAGCGCAAACAGGCTTAAAGCTACTTAGTGTGACATTTCCAACTAGTGCCAGTAGTTCTAGCTCTAAAGACAAAAGTGCGCCAGTAAAGACTATGCAGGCAGTAATTGAGATAGATAAAGAGTTTTCTTACGACAAATACATTAACTTTATCTATAAGATAGAACAGAATATTTCTAAGATGAAAATCTTACAAATAAGTATCGATCTTGGAAAAGAAGCTGGTTCTATTACTGGGTCATCTATAAAGTTGGAGGTCTATGTAAAATAATGGATAAGAATAACCCTAGTAAAAAACAAGGAATGGATCTTAAATCTTTGAAGGAGACTTCTTTAAAGGTCATAAAATCGCTTGTAAGAAAGTCTAAGATAATATTCTTACTTGTAATGTTATCTTTAGTTCTCTACTCAGCTTACTCGATTGTGACAACGATTAACTCTGAACCAGAAAAATCAGAAGCTGAGGCTGTTAGCAAGCCATACAAGAAAGACTTTAATCAGAAAGTTATAGATAAGGTCAAATCATTGTCTAGTCGCGATGAAAATTCAAATATTGTCTTGCCACCAGGCAGAACAAATCCATTTAATGAATAAGAAAACGTGACAAAAACGAAAAATATTGTTATATAATATAGATAGAAAACACTCAATAGAAGTCTTTTGAAAGGAAAATAAAGAATGAAGAGTTTAAAGAAGGTATTAGCAGTTGTTCCAATGGTTGCCGTTGCTACTCTTGCTACAGTATCTCCTGCAAATGCACAAAGTTACAAAGAAGCTATTAATAATGTAAGCAAAAATGACCCAACTGGTGGAAATGTAAAAGTTGAAAACTTAGTTGGTACAGTCATGAACACAATGTTCTGGGTTGTTGGTATCTTATCTGTCATTATGCTAATTTACGGAGGTATTAAATACATTACTTCTGGTGGTAGCTCAAGCAAAGTAAATGATGCTAAGAACACGATTCTATATGCTATTGTTGGTCTTGTGGTATCTCTAATCGCTGTAGTAATTATTAACTTCGTTAACTCAACTGTTGGTGTTAAATAATTAAGAACTAAAAATAGATAGTACCAAATAAATACGGGAAACCCCGTATTTATTTTTATGGTCAATATTTTTAAAAACAAGATAGATAGATTAAAGAATAAGATAAACAATAAGATTAATAACTAGAGTAATAACTAATAAACCAATAAATAAACAAATAAAAAATAGGAGATATGCAGTCTCCTATTTTTAGTTTCAATGTAAATCACTTAACTTGAATGATTGTTGCTTTTTGCTGTTGAACTTTGTTAAATGCAATTGTTAGAACACCATCCTTTAAGACTGCATCTACTTCATCTTCCTTTACTTGTACTGGTAAAGCAATAGTTCTTGAAAATTCACCCCAGTAACATTCTTGGAAGTGCCAGTTAATAGCTTCAGCGTCGTCTCCAGAAGAAAGTGTTCCAGAAATGGTTAAAATACCATCTGAGATACTAACATCTAAATCTTCTTTATTAACGCCAGCCGTGCGGGCTTTAATAATTAACTTTTCAGCTGTTTCGTAAACATCTACGGCTAATTGTCCTGGAAAATCTTCTCCGCTATTCTCATCCCATTGTTCTTGTGCTTGTTGTTCGACAGTTTGCTCAACAGGTGTATCAAGACCAAGATCATCACCGCCTAGAAAAGCAGCGTCCAAATCATCCTCAATGAATAAATCATCGTTGTTGCGTGCCATATTTATCCTCCACTTATGTTGGCTCACCTTTTTATTACTTATAATATTAGCTAATTTTTTGATGTAGTACAATCGTTTTGTAAAAAATACAGCGTATTTTTTAGTTTGAAATTTCTAATATATATTTTTTAGCTTTAATACTACTACTGTTTGTAAGAATCAGTGTTGTAATTATTGGTAAGAATTCTATTATTCAAAAATAAAAACGCCTAAGCGTTTATTTACTATTTTATTTGGCGGAGAGGGTGGGATTCGAACCCACGGTACCATTTCTGGCACGACGGTTTTCAAGACCGTTACCTTCAACCACTCGGTCACCTCTCCAAATACTTTGGATATAATAACAAAAATATGGGGATAAGTCGATATTATTTGATAAAAATCGATGAATCAAAACCTGATCCACCAGCTACACCATTACCTGTTGCAAAGCTAATAATGAAGTTAACTACAACAAAGGATACTAAAGCAACAATTAATCCAGCTAAAGCATAAAGTACTGTAGCTTTAGCGCTTTCTACTTTCTTTGAATCACCGCCAGAAATAACATACTTAATTCCACCAAAAATTAGCATGATAACTGCTAAAATTCCGACAGCATATAACATTAGATGAACAAATTTTGAAACAGCTGTCGACATATCAAGGTTACTAGATACGCCTGATTCAGCGGTTGCAATTTGCACACCTTCTTTTACGGCACTGACTTGAGCAAAAACATCAGAAGAAAATATAAATGAAGTAACAGCAGGAATTGCTGCTAAAAGCATTACGGCTAATAAGACTCTTTTAGATTTCATTCATTCTCCTCTTGAGTAAACTCACTTTATATTATGTACTATAAAGATTTGGTAAAGTTTTGTCTAGTATTAACCTCTGAATAATGGTAGTATTTAAACTGAATCTGGAGGAGTACCCAAGTGGCTGAAGGGGACGGTTTGCTAAATCGTTAGTCTGGGGAGACCTGGAGCGGGAGTTCGAATCTCCCCTCCTCCGCCATAGCACGCACCTTTTGGTGTGTTTTTTAATTTAGCGATATATTATAATAAGCTTATGGATGAGAATAAAGAACCAAGAGAAATGCTAGAGAATATGCCAGAAAACGCGCCAGAAAATCTTGATACTGCAAATCTCGGTGATACTACTAATACTAATGGTTTTGAAGCTTCCGATATGCCTACAAACGAAGCATTAGAAGACAATATTCTCTATTCCTGGAGTGAAGTAGATTACATTAAAAAGACTAGATCGCCAATCTGGTACATCTTATTTGTTTTAGTAATTATTGCTCTAAGCGTCGTATCAGTTGTATTTATGAAATCATGGTCTTTTGTGGCAGTCCTTGTCATGGTAATGGTTGTGGTGCTTGTCTTAGCATATAAGCCAGAACGTTATGCGAATTACGCTGTATCTACTAATGCTATACATGTTAACGATTCTCTATTCCCTATTAGTGAGTTAAAAAGCTATAGTATTAAAGATGAAAATGGTCTTTATGCTGTTACTTTTCATTCAAAGAAGAGATTTAAGTTAGGTACCACAGTATATTGTTCTAATAGTGATATAGAACCTGTAAAACAATCCTTAAATGATCTTTTACCACAAGTTAAGAGTGAGCTAGATTTATTAGATAAAATTGCAAGATTCTTAAGCCTCTAATGCTTTATAGATCCTGATATTGATGATATAATCCTAGAGACGATATGCACCCGTAGCTCAGCTGGATAGAGCGTTGGCTTGCGGAGCCAAAGGCCATAGGTTCGAATCCTGTCGGGTGTACCATGTGTTTACCGCTTTATGCGGTTTTTTTATAGTAAAAAATAATTAAAACATATAGAATTAAACTAATTGGAGAGATGCAGGAGTGGTTGAACTGGCCGCTCTCGAAAAGCGGTATGGGGCGACTCATCGAGGGTTCGAATCCCTCTCTCTCCGCCAGATGGATAAATAACCTCTATGAGAGGTTCTATTTGTATTTAAGGATATTATGAATATTTTAATAATTACAGTTGGTAAGAAAATAGACGATAACTATAAAAAGCTGATTTTAGACTACAAAAAACGAATTAAACATCAAGTGAATATCGAGTGGTGCTTTATTGCTAATTCTGGCTTAGAACAAAAGGTTGCTAGAACGCAGGAGAGCTCGTGTATAGCGTCTAAAATAAAAAAGGATGATTATACTATTTTGTTGGACGAAAGAGGTAAAATGGTCTCTAACGAAGAATTAGCGGGCATTATAAAAGAGAGTAGCAGTAAGTATAAGCGAATAGTCTTTATAATTGGTGGCGCATATGGTGTAGACGATACTTTAAGAAAAAACGTCAACTACATCTTAAAGCTCTCTGATCTTGTCTTTCCGCATGAAATCGTAAGATTAATCTTATCTGAGCAGATTTACCGGAGTATTATGATTCTAAGCAATCATCCGTATCACCATAAATAAACATATTATCAAAGCTAATTGACAAAAGATAAAGATTATGCTTAAATGGTGTTATTAACAAAAATAAAATAAAAAACACCATGAAAATAAAAACACTACCAATACTTACTTCCCTGCTCGCCCTGTTTACTTTATCTGGTATCTTAATTCACGAATATGTACCACATAACTTTACTGGCGAAGATAAAGGAGTAGAAGATAAACAAGTAATAGCATCTAGAGCTAATAGAGGTGCGCATACTCATACAGATATCCTTGATTTTAAATCAATGGAAACTAAGGTTAGAACAAATACCAAATTAAGGTCTCGACCTAAAGATATTATGTTTATTAAAAAGAAAATTAAAGCCAATAAAAAAGATGCGAATGGTCTTAATTGTAAAGATGGTATCTGTGAATTTGAGGTTAAATTTAACTAATAGATCAGATAAATAAAATTAAGAATTAACATTAAGAACTAAACATAAAAAATAGAGAGTCAGTTGACTCTCTATTTTATGATCTATATATTAGCTTTTTATCTATCTAATCGATTACTTATTAAATTTATTGATTCTTATCTTCTAGCTGATTACTAGTAGCTTGTTCTAGTTCTTCGGATAGTTTTTTAAACAATTGTTTAGATTCGGCTAAATTGTTTTTAGTTTCGTTCACAAGAGCTTCTGGAGCTTTTTCTAGATAGTTTTTATTACCAAGACGTTTTTCTAACATAGTAATGCTCTTTGTTGTCTCGTTAATCTTGTCTTCTAGATCTTTTCTGTAAGCTTTTAAGGTATCATTACTGACTTTTAGCCATGCTTGGCGGCTGATCGAAGGTATTCTAATTCCCTCTGGATTATCTGATTCAACAACGTCTGATAAGCTACACATAATCTTAATGAGGTTTTTATTATCTTTGATCAAAGAATCATTTAAGAAGTTAACCTCTAATTTCTTATTTGTAACTTTTAGCTTAGCTTTTAGGGATCTAACTTCAGTAATAAAGGTTTTTAGCTGATCGAAAGAACCAGCTTCAATAATGCCATATTTAATAGTTTCCTTTTGAACCTGATTAATCAAAAGATTACCGTCTTCAATCCAAGGAAGGGCTTGCCAGATTGTTTCAGTAGCAAAAGGCGCAATTGGATGAGATAATTTTAGGCTTTCTTCTAATACATATGCTAAGACGTGAGAATTTTTCTCTGCTTTTGAAGCTTCAATATACCAGTCAGCAAGATCGTCCCAAACAAAGTGATAAACAAGCTCTACTGCTTCAGAGAAACGATAATCCTTAAACAATTGTTTTAAGTCTTTTTTCGTCTGATCTAGCCTTGATACAATCCAGTTATCTGCAGTGGTATCAGCAACGATAGCATCTATCTTCTTATAGTCTTCACCTAATTGAGACAAAATATATCTTGAGATATTCCATAGCTTATTACAGAAATTACGTCCAGCTAAGACATTTCCTGTAGCAAAAGCCTGGTTTTGAGCAGCAGATCTACTCATTGAGATACCAATTCTTAGTGCATCTGAACCGTATTTAGCAAGCATTTCCATAGGGTTTATAACATTACCCTTACTCTTAGACATTTTTAGACCTTTTTCATCTAAGACCATGCCGTGTAAGTAAACTTCTTTGAATGGCACCATACCTGTTCTATAGACGCCCATAAGGATCATGCGACTTACCCAGCCATATAAGATATCACTACCGGTCTCCAGAACAGAATTAGGATAGAATTTAGCATTTTTACCATGTTCTAGATAATCTGTTGTAATGTATGGCCATTGAGAAGAGCTAAACCAAGTATCGAAAGTATCCTCTTCGCGAATATAGGTTTTACCGTCTATTTCAATCTCAGGTTCAGTAACTCTAGTATTAAAAATCCAATCTTTAGGGTCTTCTTTATTCTGAAAAGCTGGTATTGGTATTCCCCAGGCTATTTGACGTGATACATTCCAATCTTTTAGATTCTTTAAGTAGTTTAAGACATTTCTCTTTGCAGATTCTGGAAAGAATTTAATTTCATCATCTTCAATATGGCTTAGAGCCTTATTAACAAGTGGTTTCATCTTAACAAACCACTGTTCTTTAAGTAGTGGCTCTATGACTGTGCCACACTTATAACAATGTCCAACAGCGTGATTAATCTTCTCGGTTCTGACCAAAAGTCCATCTTTTTGTAGCTGATCGATAATCTTTTTTCTAGCTTCTTTTACAGATAAACCGTTGTATTCATCTAAAGTATTGGTTATTTTGCCATCAAAACCGATTACAGTGATGTTTTCTAAGCAATGTCTTTGGCCAATTTCAAAGTCATTAGGATCGTGAGCTGGTGTAATTTTTACAGCACCTGTGCCAAAGCCTTTTTCAACATATTTATCGGCAATAATTGGAACTTCTCGATTAACTATTGGTACTACTGCATGTAATCCAACTAAATCCTTAAAACGTCTATCTTCAGGGTTAATTGCAATTGCTGTATCACCAAGCATGGTCTCTGGTCTGGTGGTAGCAATTTGGATATACTTTCCTTCCTTCTCTTTTATCGGGTAATTAATGTACCAAAGCGACCCTTCTTCATCTTTATATTCAACTTCAATATCTGCAAAGCCTGTTTGGTGCTCTGTACAGTAGTTAATGATTCTTTCACCCCTGTAAACTAAACCTTCTTGCCACATTTTTTGGAAAGTAGCATAGACGTTATTAATAACCTTTTTGTCTAATGTGTAACAAAGTGAATCCCAATCTGCAGAAATACCAAGAGCTTTTAATTGTACGGTGTTGATACCTCTGTTTTTCTCTACAAAATCCCAAACTTGTGAATATAATTCTTCTCTAGTGTAATCGAAACGACTTTTACCTTCTTTAGCTAGCTGACGTTCAAAAACCACCCAAGTCTCAAAACCTGCGTGGTCAGCACCAGGTATATAAAGAGTATCTCTTCCCTGTTGGCGATAATATCTAACCAACATATCTTCTAGTTGAAAAGATAATGCATGTCCAACATGTAAATTACCATTGGCGTTTGGTGGTGGCATGACTATGGAATAGGGTTCACCCTCACCTTTTGGTTTAAAAGCTCCGGCTTTTTCCCACATTTCATAGATTGTTGTTTCAAAGTTATTAGGATCGTAAGTTGTAGATAATTTCATAAAAAGTGTTTACCCGTGAAAAATAAAAAAGTCATGTTTAAGAGGATTCACCTCCCTACGTCCATGAATCTATTCTCATTATAGCATAAGTTTGGGTATAATAGAAATATGTACGAATTTGGGCGAGTTACTAACAAAGAAGAGTGGGATGATTTAGTTTTAGAAAATAATGGACATCCATTACAACTTTGGGGTTGGGGTGAAGCAAAAGCTAAAAGTAATTGGAATGTCGATCGGATAGTTTTAAAAGGCATACGTGAGAAACAAATCATTTTTGGAGCCCAAATCTTATACCGTAAGGTGCCATTTTTTAATAATAAACATCTAGTATATATTCCACGTGGACCATTTATGTCTGAAACTGAGGATCAGATGGAATTAATGGATGCTTTCGCAGATTATATCTATAGGAAATATAAAGCGATAGCAATACAGATTGAGCCAGACCTAGATCGGGTAGATTTATCATACAACTGGTCTAAAATTCAGAGTGGCTCATTAATGAATCAGACATTAATTTTAGATTTAGGCATGTCAGAAAAAGGTCTTCTATCTGAAATGGCAAAAAAGACACGCCAGTATATTCGTAAAGCAGAGAAGAATGGCGTTAGTATCGTAAGAGCAAAAACAAGTAAAGATATCAATGCTTGTCTAGATATTTATAAGGACACTGCAAAACGAGCTGGTTTTAAGATCCACGAAGATAAGTATTATCACGATATTTTCAAGTATCTAGGAGAAGCCTCTCCAGTCTATATGGCTATCTATGAAGGAAAACCGGTAGCTTTTTTGTGGTTAGCAATCTCTAATTACACAGCTTTTGAACTTTATGGTGGTGTTACAAGCGTTGGTCAAAAACAAAAAGCTAATTATTCCTTAAAGTGGAAAGCTATTGCTACCTGTAAAGATTGGGGAATTGTGCGTTATGACATGAACGGCCTTGTATCGGAAGGAGTCTCAAACTTTAAAGAGGGATTTTCAAATCATGTAAATATGCTCGCTGGTACTTATGAATATGGCAAAGGTTTTAGCTATTTGCTATTTTCTAAGCTATTTCCATTAGGCAAGAGATTAATTAAATTTGTTAAGTTAAACAAGGGAAGTAAAGTAGTAGCTAAAAAAGAAATAGAGAATAAAGAAGAAAAACCAATGTCTTTTAGTCCTGAAGAACAAAAGATGGAACAAACAGTAAGCGATCTAGAAAAGACTATTGATGATAGAAAAACAGAAGAAGTCGAAGAGATAAAGGACGAAGCTAAAACAGCAATAGAAAAGAATTAAATACTTAAAGCTCTAATATAATAAAAAATAGCCTGAGATGGCTATTTTTATTGTCTAAATAGGTTTATTTAACGTAATCGTCTTATTAATATATCACATGTGATATATTATCTAGCTTAACTTAGTTAATTTAATTTAACTTTATTTAATTCCACTTAGTCTTTTCCATACTGATACTAGGTATAACTTCTAATTCGTATGGATCGGTAACTTTACCGTTAATGAATTTGTAATATCCTAAAGTTGCGATCATTGCGGCGTTATCCGTACAGAGATTAATTGGAGCATAATCTATGTCAATAGGTAGAGCAACCTTTAATTGTTCGCGTAGCTCTTGGTTGGCTGCTACGCCCCCTGCGATTACTACAGATTTTGGTTGAAATTCGTTATAGGCTTTAACTGTCTTTGTTACAAGAGTTTTAGTAGCTGTGTACTGGAAACTAGCAGCAAAATCGTTAATCTCAGACGTTTTAAGCTTGTCCTTAAGCTTAAAGGATGGAAAATCATATGAAACACCTACTTCTTTCTGCACGGCCCTTAAAACGGCTGTCTTAAGCCCAGAGAAGCTAAAATCATAAGGATGCTTTAGCCTTGCGTCGGGAAGGTGATATTTAAATTTATCGCCATCTTTTGCGGCTCGTGCAATAGCTGGACCACCAGGGTAGGGAAGTCCTAGGATTTTTGCAACTTTATCAAAAGCTTCACCGATAGCATCGTCATTGGTTTGTCCAAGTAGTTCATAGTTACCGTGGTCTTTGAAAAGTACTAGTTGTGAATGTCCTCCTGAAACGATTAAGGCGAGTAGTGGAAATTCGGGTTGTTTTTCATTTAAGAAATTAGCATAGACATGTCCTTCGACGTGTTGAACTTTAACCAAGGGCTTGTGGTGCAAAATTGCCAAAGTTCTAGCCGCTAATGTTCCAATTAGTAAGCTACCAATTAATCCTGGCGCATAGGTTACAGCAATCGCATCAATATCATCAATAGTGAGATTAGCTTCAGCTAAAGCTTTATTAATAACAGGATTAATTGCTTCAATATGGCTTCTTGCTGCTATCTCAGGGATTACACCTCCATATTCCTTATGAATATCAATCTGTGACACGACAACATTAGATAGTAATTTTTTACCATCTTCGACAATAGCAGCCGCCGTCTCATCACAACTTGATTCAATACCGAGAATCTTCATGGTATTTATCTTATCACGTCTTTTTTATTTGATTTTGGGTTAAAATTAAAGATGAATTTACTTAGATTTTTATTTGTGGAGAATGACTTTGAAAAAAATAATTAAAAAAATGATTCCAGAGAATTTTAGAAACAGTGTTGTCTCACCATTTGTTCATTCTTTAGAGTCAGACCTTTCAGCTTTAAGATATGGTAAACCGGCAAAAAAGATGCGTTTTATCGGGGTAACTGGTACTAATGGTAAAACCACAACCTCATTTATGATCTATAAGATGCTTCATGAAGCAGGTATTAATACCGGACTGATGACAACAGTTGCTAATGGCTATGGTGACCATATAGTCGCTCAAAGCGCTCATATGACAACTGCTGGAGCATCGACAATTCAGAGAAAATTAAAAGAAATGAAGAAAGCTGGTGTCTCTTGGGTAGTGCTTGAAACTACCTCACATGCTTTAGTACAAAATAGAGTAAAGAATATTCCATACGAGATTGCTGTACTGACAAATGTCTCGCATGAGCATCTGGATTATCACAAAACTTTCGATAAATATGTAAAAGCTAAAACAAAGCTTTTTAAAATTGCCGATCGTTATGGTATTAGAACAGGTGTAGTTAATGCTGACGATAAAACAGCGGCCACTTTCGAACATTCAATTGAAAATTACGTTACATATGGTCTAAAGAAAGGCATGCTAAAGGCAAAGAATGTGAAGTTATATCCAACTTATTCTACTTTTACGGCCGTTTGTGATCGAGATGAGTATGATATTACCTGTAATATTCCAGGAGAATTTAATATATCTAATGCCCTAGCAGCAATATCTGTTGGTAGGCTAATTGGATTATCTAAAGAACAGATTGAGGTCGGCATTGCATCGCTTAAATCTGTCGAAGGTCGAATGAATACTATTAACGTTGGGCAACGTTTTAGTGTTATTAATGATTTTGCTCATACTCCAGATGCTTTTGAAAAACTCTTACCAACGGTCAGAAATTCTACAAAAGGTAAATTAGTAGTTGTTTTTGGATCAGCTGGTAGAAGAGATGAGAAAAAACGAGCTATCCAAGGGATGATCGCTGGTAAATATGCAGATGAAATAATTATCACTGAAGAAGACGACCGCGATGTCGACGGCAATATGATCATGAAAGAAATTGCCAGAGGAGCAATGAAATTAGGTAAAAAGCCAAAAAAGGATCTCTTTTTGATCTTAGATCGAAAGAAGGCAATTGAATTTGCCATGACAAGGGTCTCCAAAGAAAAAGATACAGTTTTACTACTTGGCAAAGGCCATGAAAAGACTATTGAACGTAAAGATAAGACAATCTCTTGGAATGAGACTGAAGTTGCAAAAGAGGCAATTAGGAAACGTTTAAGGGGTTAATTTAAACATAGTCGGTTAATAAAAAGACATGTGTTTAACCATAAAATAAAGTCTCTTTACTAACTTTTCAAAGAATCTTGACCAGATAAAATATTTAATCTTATTAATTGGAAAATCGTAAGTACCGACGTAGTCGGTTACTTCTTTATTAAACTGAGTTTTAAATTTACCGATTCTGTAATAAGGGTGCTCTTGGTTTTTAATTTCCCAACTAGCTGGGGAGCCGCATAGATCATAAGATAAAGCGCCTTTTTCTTTTGCCCATAGCATTGCTTCCCATTGAAGAAGATAAGAAGCGCCGTAAGTCTCCTTTTTACGATTAGAAGCTCCATCCTTATAAGTGGCTTTTTTACCTAAAATCATGACAAAAGCTGAAGCTACAACTTTATTTTCAAACTTAGCAAAGAATAGTTGTCCCATTTTAAGATGAGACAATCTTTTCCAATAAGAGAAATAGTAGCTTTTGGGCTTTAAGCTAAAACCAGCCCCATTTGCTGTTTCGTTTAAAAGGTTAAACATTATCTCACAGTTTTTAGTATTGGCGTCGACAGCTACTACCTTAACGCCGTCCTTCTTTGCTCGGTTAATAGCATAACGCCCTTTTTGTGGTAGATCTTTTAAAATAGTACTTTCGGATTTATTTAAATCTACTAATACGGTATGAATGTTGGTTTGTATATCGGTAGTTTTAATTAGTTCTTTAGATAATTTAGCTTTTTCTTTTAAAGGAATTTCAGGGTCACATTTAAAAAGAAAAACATGCTGTTTTTTTGCAAAATCTTTTAATTCGTCTAATAAATTATTAAGCTTGGAAGGATTAGCAGTTCCTGGTCCTTTTAGGGCATACCATAAGTTGCCAAGGCCAAAGATATAGCGCTCTAAGACTGTAAAATAAATGTCGTTATCACTAATTAGATGTTTAATTTGCCAATTGCTATCTTTTTTCACCTGAAGGTAATCATAAGACTGAAAAATGCTACCATTATTATCATTTTTGGTTAATAATTCATTGAATTTTTTAGTCTCTTTTTCATTGGCAAATCTCATATGCTTAATATTATAGGATATTTTCAAAATGTTATAATTACGAAAGAAAAAGAGGAGGGATATGAGTACACTTATTCCAATGAATGGTAGTGTAATTTTGACTAAAGTTAAAACAAAAAAAGATAGTGCTTTATTCATGGTCGAAGACGATAAAAAATCAAATCTTTATGAAGTTTTTGCAGTAAATAAAGAAGACCAACTAAAAGAGAAGGATCTAGTAGTTGCATCGGAATACTCTTTAACCGGTTTTACTGTAGATGACAAGGAATATTTTGTAACTTCTATCGATAACATTCTAGTAAGGATAAAGAAATAATGGCTAAAGAAATTTACTATGGAAAAGAAGCTAGAGAAAGAATTCTAAGCGGCGCTAAAAAGCTTTACGATGCAGTTAAAGTAACTTACGGGCCACGTGGTGAAAATGTCATTATTGGTAAAAAATATGGTACACCAATCGTAACCCACGATGGAGTAACTGTTGCTAATGCTATTGAATTAAATGAGACGGACCCTAAGGAGTACGGTTATAAGGTAGGAGCCGACCTTATTAAGACAGCCACAAAGAATCTAAATAAAGTAGCAGGAGATGGCACCACATCGGTAACCATTTTGACTTACGCAATTTTAAAAGAGGCTAATAAGCTGATAGATAGTGGACATAATAGTCAAGAAATAAAACGAGGCCTCCACGATGCTTTAACAGAAGTTTTAGCTAATTTAGATAAAAATTCAAAGCAAATTACAGTAGATTCTCCAAAATTAGCTGAACTTGCTTCTATCTCTTCTGGTTCTAAAGAAATTGGTCAGGTGATCGCTGATGTATTTAAGGCAATTGGTACGGACGGAGCGGTTACAGTTGAATCTGGTCAATCGCTTGAGACGTTATCGATAATTACAGAAGGATATTCGTTAGATCGGGGCTATGCCAGTCCATATTTCGTAAACGACAGTACTAAGCAAGAAGCTGTTTATAAAAATGTAATGTTTCTAATTACAGATCAAAAGATTACAACTACTAATCAACTAGCGCCAATATTAGAGAATCTATTAAAGCAGGGAAGAAAAGAATTAGTAATTATTGCGGATGAAGTGTCTGGTGACGCTCTTAGCTTTTTATTGCTAAACAAAATTCAAGGAGCATTTAATTCAGTTGTTGTTAAAGCTCCAGCTTTTGGCGATCAGAGAAAAGCTGTGATGGAAGATTTAGCAGTCCTTACAGGTGCGAAACTAATTACTGAAGTATCTAAAACTAGATTAGAGGATATTAATATCGATGTCTTAGGAGAAGCTAAAAAGATTATCGTATCACAAATGGAAACGATTATTGTCTCTGGCAAAGGCTCTAGTCTGGCTGTTAAAAATAGAGTTAATCTAATTAAAGAACAGATTAAATCATCGCAGTCTGATTTTGAAAAAGACCAACTAAAGAAGCGAGTTGCTTCTTTAATGGGTAAAGTTGCGACAATCTCAGTTGGTGGTTCTTCTGAAATGGATATAGATGAAAGAAAGTACCGAGTAGACGATGCTGTTAGCGCTACTAAAGTTGCACTCTTAGATGGTGTAGCTATTGGTGGGGGCGTAGCACTTTTAAATGCTTCTAAGGATATCACTATAGACGGCGTATCTTCCTATAACGCTGGTAAACAGATCCTAAAAGAAAGTCTAAAGCAACCTTTTAAACAGTTAGTTAATAACTCTGGATTGAATGCTGAAGCTTTAATAGACAAGGTAGAAAACGCTAAATCAGGTTATGGCGTTAACGTAGCTACCGGAGAGCTAGTCGACCTTTATAAAGAAGGTATTATTGATCCTTTAAAGGTATTAAAAGAAGTAGTAAAAAATTCAGTATCTATTGCTTCTAATGCCATGACAATGGGAGCCTTAGTAATAGATCTTCCAGAAGAAAAAGATCTTCCTCTAAATAATGGACTATAAAGACTCAATAAAATAGAGAAATAAAAATATAGGATGCGCTGCATCCTATATTTATTTTCATTTCCTTTTATCTACATCCGCTCTATTAGATTATGGTCTATTAAGCTTCTTTACTTAAGTAATCAATTTCCTTGATTATATCAAGGAGAGCAGATGCTCGTTTTTCTTCATCGGTAATTTGTTTTGCCATTGAAAGAGCTGGCTTTATTAAATCTTTGTTGTCAGTAGAACGGAGAAGTAATAAGTAAGCATTAAATTTTTCTTCAGGATCAGTCTTTAAGTGATCTAGAATTGGCATTAATTCTTCAATAGCTTCGTTTTTGATATCAAGTAAAGAAACATCTAATGTTCCTTCTTCAGGCAAAGGTTCATTAGTAACTGGCAAAGCATCAGCTAAAGCATTTGTTTGACTAGTTACCTCATCTAAAGTAGCAGGTTTTACTTCGCTTGTTGTTGGCTCTACAGTGCTTTCTACGACATTGGTATTAGTATCATTTAGAGGTACGTTATCTAAATCACCAGTCTCTAGTGGATTAAAACCGCTAGTTGAGAAGTCTTCTACATCTTTGCTAACTCCTGCTAGTGCGTTGGCTAGTTCCTGATCATCAGTTAAATCAGCTGGATTTATATTTTTTGTTCCCATTTCCACCCCGAGATTTATGTTTCTTACTCTCTTTAATGTATCATGTATTCATAAGCTTTTTCAAGAAGGAGGAAATAAATTAAATGTTAGATGATCAAAATCTATTAAGTGAAAAAGATCCTTTTGGCGCTTTAGAAGTTGCCTTAAACCAATATAAACAAGCTGAATTAGTCTCTGAGGTTATTAATCCAAATAGTGACGCTACTATTAATAAAGTTGTTGTAACTGGTATGGGTGGTAGTGCCTTAGCAGCTCTTTTAATCAAATCTTGGCAAGAAAGTAAATTAAATATTACTTTTGAGATTGTAAGAGACTATAAATTACCAAATTACGTGGACGATAAAACTTTAGTTATCGCATCTAGTTATTCAGGAAATACTGAAGAAACTCTAAGTTGTTTAGATGAAGCGCTCAAAAAAGGTGCAAATATTGGTTGTGTTTCTTCTGGTGGAAAACTTGTGGAAATCGCTAAAAACAATGAACTTCCATATGTAGTCTTACCATCTGGCATCCAGCCAAGAATGGGCGTAATTGCAAACCTAAGAGCAATTTTAGCAGTCTTAGTGTCTTACGGTGTTGTATCGCAAAGTGATTTCGATGAAGTCAAAAATCTTGGCCCTTGGCTAAACATAGAATCCAAAAAATGGGGTAGAGATGTTTCAACTAGCGAAAATCAGGCTAAACAACTAGCTTTATTATCTGCTGGTAAAACGGCTATTTTCTATTCATCTACTGCTATGGGTGGTGTTGCTTATAAATGGAAAATATCTTGGAACGAAAACGCTAAAAATGTTGCCTTTTGGAATGTTTTACCTGAGTTTAACCATAATGAATTTATGGGTTGGACTTCACATCCAGTTGAAAAACCTTATGTAGTTTTCGATCTTCGTTCATCTTTTGACCATCCAAAAATTACTAAACGTTTTGAAATATCGGATCGCTTACTAAGTGGCAAAGGACCAAAAGCTAATGTTATTGAATTACAGGGAGAATCGGTAATTGCTCAAATGTTATGGGCATCGATTTTTGCTGATTTTGTCAGTATTTATCTTGCCATCTTAAATGGTGTTGATCCATCTAAGGTTGAGCTAATTGAAAAACTAAAGCAAGAATTAGCTTAGTAGATAATTAGAACAAAACATAAAAAGATGTCGCGTCGTGACATCTTTTTATGTTTTCTTTATCTATTTGTTTTTTTCTATTTTTTTATTCTTATACTCTTATGTTTTTACTTTTATAACTTTTACCTAAAGATTAATTAGTTTGCTTTAGTGATCTAATAGGGTCTTTTCGAGCTGCTTTAATAGCAGGGAAGATGCCAAAAAGAAAACCTACACCAATCGTAATGCCTAGAATAATGATCGCTATATTAACACTAATAGATGGCGTAAATGGTAGGAATATAGTGGACATGTAAGAAAGTGCGTAGCCAAGTAAATAGCCCATTACTCCGCCAGCACTACTAATTAAAATGGATTCAATCATGAATTGCATGAAGATATTACCATTAGTAGCTCCAACAGCTTTTCTAATGCCAATCTCTCTAGTTCGTTCGGAGACTGCAACAAGTAGAATATTCATGACGCCAATGCCACCAACAACTATAGAGACGGCTGCAATAGAGGTTAGTGCAATCGCGATAGAAGAAAATAGATCTTTAGATGGTCTTGAAATGTCATTACCAGATAGGATTGTAAAATCTTCATCATTAGAATGGTTCTTTTTAACAATCTTTTTTGCCTGCTCAATAGCTTCATTTAATTTGTTAGGATCTTTAGCTTTAAAGTTGATTTGTTGAATCTGCAAGATCCCATCGTTGATGCTTCTACCGCAATCTAGTGTAGTAAACACCGCTTTATCGTAATCGATATTATTGTAGTTAATTGGTTTTTCTTCGCGCTCTAAGATTCCAATAACGGTTACAGGAATGCCGTGGATTTTCATAGTTTGTCCAATTGGTGATTCAGTGCCAAAGATATCAATTGCTAATTGTTTACCAATTACAGCTGTTTGTTGGTTGACTAAGTTGGAAATAGTCTCTCCGTTTGCAATCTTAAGATCGCTAAGATTAAAAAAGTTAGAATTTGTCGCTATAACTTGAGTGACTTTGGAGTTTTTATCTATTCCATGTACCGATGCGCTAAGAATAGAAATTGGCGATATTAGTTCAATATCTTTAAGTTTCTTAAGCCCTTCAATATCCTTAAAGGTTAGGTTGCTTGTAGTGTATGTTTTAATGTTACTTAGTCCTTGCAAGTTTAGATTTGAATCAAACTTACCTGGATAGATAATAGCTAGATTATCATTCTTGACGGTTACTTGGTTATGAATTAGATTCATAGCTCCTTCGGTCATAGCAAGAATAAAAGAAATAGCAGCAACACCAATAGTGATACCAGTAACCGTAAGAACGGTTCTGGTTTTATTGCGTCGCATTGCTTCTGAGGCATTCTGGATATGATTAATTAATAGAAAACTCATTTTTATTTCTTTCTTTTCTTCGATTTTCTTTTAGCTTTTGCCCGTTTTTTGCTTTTCTTTTTGTCTAAGAATTTAGCAAGATTTGGGTCCTCTAAGAGTTCTGCTTCGTCTTCTGAAGGCACGTTAGTACCAGAAATTGGTTCCGATTCTTCCGATAAGTCTTGTTCTTTTATTTCTGATTCTAATTCCTCTTCTGCTTTTAATTCTTCTTCTACTTCTTTAGAGATGTGTGTTTTTGGAAGTAAGAGAACATCTTCTTTTTTCTCAGTTCTAACTCTTGGGTCATTATCTAACTCTTTATCTACACTAGAATAATCATGAGAGGCAATATCTTCAGAAATTCGACCGTCTAACATAGTGATAACCCTAGAAGCGTAGGGTGTTAGTTTTTCGTTATGTGTCACCATGATTATGGTATTACCTTGACGATGTAAATCGGCTAGTTCTTCCATAATGATGTGAGACGCTTTAGAATCAAGATTTCCTGTTGGTTCATCTGCTAGGATGATTTCTGGGTTGTTCACTAAGGCTCTAGCAATCGCAACACGTTGCTTTTGTCCGCCAGAAAGTTGCCAAGGCATGTAGTATTCTCGTTCATTTAAAAGTAGTTTTTTTAAGGAAGCTGAAGCTTTTTTTAGGGAC
>SDRK01000022.1 GCA_007845205.1 TM7 phylum sp. oral taxon 350 | reverse complement strand
CCGAGCGTTATCCGGAGTGACTGGGCGTAAAGAGTTGCGTAGGCGGTTTGTTAAGCGAATAGTGAAATCTGGTGGCTCAACCATACAGACTATTATTCGAACTGGCAAACTCGAGAGTAGCAGAGGTAACTGGAATTTCTAGTGTAGGAGTGAAATCCGTAGATATTAGAAGGAACACCGATGGCGTAGGCAGGTTACTGGGCTATTTCTGACGCTAAGGCACGAAAGCGTGGGGAGCGAACCGGATTAGATACCCGGGTAGTCCACGCCGTAAACGATGGATACTAGCTGTTGGAGGTATCGACCCCTTCAGTAGCGAAGCTAACGCGTTAAGTATCCCGCCTGTGTAGTACGATCGCAAGATTAAAACATAAAGGAATTGACGGGGACCCGCACAAGCGGTGGAGCGTGTTCTTTAATTCGATGATAAACGAAGAACCTTACCCAGGCTTGACATCCCTTGAATTTTGTCGAAAGACGAAAGTGCTTTTAGAACAAGGTGACAGGTGTTGCATGGCCGTCGTCAGCTCGTGTCGTGAGATGTTTGGTTAAGTCCATCAACGAGCGCAACCCTTATGAATAGTTGTATTTTTCTATTCAGACTGCCCCGGTAACGGGGAGGAAGGAGGGGATGACGTCAGGTCAGTATTGCCCTTACGTCTGGGGCTAGAAACGCGCTACAATGGCTGGTACAATGCGCAGCGAAGCGGTGACGTGAAGCAAATCGCATCAAAGCCAGTCCCAGTTCGGATTGTAGGCTGAAACTCGCCTGCATGAAGTCGGAATCGCTAGTAATCGCAGATCAGCAAGCTGCGGTGAATACGTTCCCGGGTCTTGTACACACCGCCCGTCAAACCATGAAAGTGACCAACACCCGAAGTCCGATTCGTCGGCCTAAGGTGGGGGGCATGATTGGGGTTAAGTCGTAACAAGGTATCCGTACCGGAAGGTGCGGATGGATTACCTCCTTTCTAGGGAGAAAATATGCCAATAGTAGAGTGATCTATTATTGAGCTAGGTCGGTCTTGTTATTATGCTGAGCTTACATAATAACGTTGTTCTTTTATAAGAACGAGACTAAGTTCGTCTTACTGCGATGGTTGCACAACCTAATTGTAAAAACATAATAAATACACCCGAAAGGGTGTATTTATTTATATCTAATCATAAAAAACTTAACTTCGTAAAATATATTAATATTAGGTATGTTTTATTAAATCTGAATTAATTTGTGTTATTGATTAACCTAAGTTCTAAAGATAATTCTTACTAACATCTCACCAAAAATCTCAAGCAGGTTAGTTGCTAGTAATAGTCCAAAGCCAATTGCTATAAGGCCATATAGCTTATAACGTTCGTAAGAAGCTGCGCCTTTACCAAAATTATCTGCAAAAAATTTGTGGTATTTGATAAATGCTACAGCTAGTCCCACAATTAGAAGACCTAAGAAGAATGAGCCAAAATTGAATGTGTGTCCTACCATTAGTGTTATTATAACAGTCTTATGTGATTATTTTTAAGACAAATTATTGCATTACTAGGGTAAATTAGGTAAAATATGATTCCAGATGGGGCGTTAGCTCAGTTGGCTAGAGCACCTGCTTTGCAAGCAGGGGGTCCGGGGTTCGAGTCCCCGACGCTCCACCATTTTAAATTTTATTAGATCACCTAGTAGGTGATTTTTTATTTTTTCGTGAGATTGATTTAGTTGTATAAGCATTAGCTATATGATTAAATTGATGATAGATAAGAGAAAAATACACATATGAAAAGCAATAAAAGAACGCTAATCACGACACTGCTTTTGGTAGTAAGTGTATTTTTTGGATCATCTTTCTTGAATGTGTTTTATCAAGAAGAAACTTATGCATCTCCTTATAGAGGATGCGGAGATTTTCTTTGGATAAAAGGTGATGAGCAATGCTTGAAAGATAGAAGTGAAGGCAAGATTTGGATGGACACGGCATCTTGTGGACAGATTTTAGATTCAAGTCTTGCAAATGGTGTTGATATTAGAACTGCAGAACTTAAGGGATGTATAAAGGCAGCTATGCACACAGGTACTAAAGGTTTTTGTATAGTAGCACCAGGTGGTACATATCTTGGGTTACCAGTTAAAAAAGAAATTTTTGGTTATGATCTTTGTAACAAAGGTAAAGGTGATCCAGATGAAAATACGACAATATTTAAAAATGAGACAAAAAAACCATTTTACTTAGGCGATGTTACTTGGGATCGTGGTCCAGATATTGGTAGTGAACAATTCAAAGTAGTAGCGAAATTACAATCTCTAACTGATTACAAAGAGAGAATGATTAAGAATGCTATGAATTATCTAAATAATAATGGTCTGATAGACAAGAACAAGCTTAATCAGTTGGCAAAAGATGGGAAAGTCGATGTTAATGTTACTGAAGAAAGTAAAAAGACTGCCGAAAATACTAATAATAGCGACTACCCAAAAAGCTTAAGTGAGAGTAATGGGGAACATGTATCGTGTAAGATTAAATTCTTTGGATACATTTTATGCCCAATTTTCCAGATGATGGTAGATACTTCTACAGCACTGAATAAAGCAATTAGCGGTTTATTGTCTTTGAGTGATAGTAAAGGTCTGGCAATTTTAGATCAGGCAGGATCGGGTAAGGCTGTATATGAGGCATGGAAGGTCTTTAGAGATATTGCTAATGTAGCTTTTGTTGTGATTTTTTTGGCAATTATCATATCTCAGATGACAGGATTTGGCATATCTAACTATGGTATTAAAACCATGTTGCCAAAATTAATTGTAGGGGCAATTTTAATTAACGGGTCATTCTTTATTTGTCAGGCATCGGTGGATGTATCTAATATAGTTGGTAACTCAATAAATAGTTTTGTTAGAACCGCTACTGGAAAGAGTAGTTCTAGTGGCGATGAGATTGGCGATAAGATCAATAGAGTTGGTAATAAGATTACCAATGAAGATGAGAAAACACAAACGAATTGGGTGGGTGCTGCTGTAGCGGCTGGTGGAGTAATTTATGTAATTATCGCTTTTGGTGGCGCTATATTTGCTGTGTTATTATGCGCGCTTTTGTTTATTTACTTCTTGTTAGTGCTAAGGAAGGCATTAGTAATATTATTAGTAGCTTTATCTCCGATTGCTTTTGTATCTTACATTATTCAAGGAGATGGATCGGGTACTTTGTTTAAGAGATGGTTCTCGATGTTTAAGTGGCAATTAATGCTATTCCCTGTAGTGAATCTACTTTGGGGATTAAGTGTAGCTGTAGCAAATGTGATTGGTAGTGGAGGTGGCTTCTTTGAAGGTATGAGTGCTCTTGTAGTGTTAGCTCTTCCAGCTTTCTCGATAATACCGCTTATGACAGCCTCAATGACAGCTGGAGGTGGTGCTATCTCTAGCGCAATGAGCAAAATTACTGGCCGAGCTCAATCTTTGCAAGCTAGCGGTGCTAATAGACTCAGCAGTAGTCTAAATAAACGAGCAAATATGTCCAAGAATATTCAAAGAGCAGCTATTGCTTCTGGTACTGCAGAAGCTCTTGGAAGGCATCGTTTTGTATCTAGAGGACGTGCTAGATTAAATAGAACATTGCATGATACTTTTGGTGGCGAAGTAAAACAGCAGGCTGATCGGACAAGAGAAAGGTTGCTGGGCGATCGGTTAGAGCGAGAGAAAACTGAAAGAGAAAAGTATAATATCGGTTCTAATCTATCTGGTGAGCAAAAGCCTGATGCAAAGGAAGATAAAAATGCTTAGTAAAATATACAGCTATTTAAGTAAGATAAATATCCAAGTTTTTCTAATAATATTTTTATTAGTTAATTCTTTAGTCTTGTTTGACCAAAAAGTAGCTTTTGCTAGCAATAACACAATAGATCTTAACACTTGTAAGGCTAGGTTAGATGCTATGGCTAGAAATGAAAATAGCTATAAAGATTTGGAGCGGTGTTTAAAGTTTGTTAGAGAAAAAAATATTTGTATTTTGGCGGACGGATTAGCTTCGGATATACCATTTTCATCTGACATCTATGGTGTGCAAAGATGTTCTGGAGACTTAACTCGTAATAGAAGTTGGTATCGGGAAGAAGATGCAATAATTCCAATGAGCCTAAAAACTTCTGATTGGCAGACCGAATCAGAAGAAGGTAGCAGTGACTTTAAGACTTTGTCTAGATTGCAGGCTCTGTCCGGAAGAAAGGCTGAAGTATTTAGAAAAATATTAAACAATTTAAAAGAACAAGGTCTTTTAAATAATGATGAATTAAATAAAAAAGCTGAAGAATACAATAAAAATGGTGGTGTAACTTTAGCTAAGGATGATAAAGATAAAGACAAGGAAAATGCAGGATATACCTGTAATATTCCTTCTAAGTTGAGTTGGCTAATTTGTCCGCCACTTACTGCTGTAACCAATTCTGTAGATTATGCTATGGAAATGGTCCGATCGATGCTTAAGTTAGAGCAAGGTCAAGGGGATAATACAGAATCGATTATTGGTGTCAGAAATACTAGTAGCAATAAAGCAATTTATTCAGCTTGGGCTGGTTTTAGGGATATCGCTAATATAATTTTTGTAATCATCTTCTTATTAATAGTGATCTCACACATTACCGGTGGTACATTAAGTGCCTATACGATAAAAACGATGTTGCCTAGGGTAATTTTAGGTGCTATTTTAATTAATCTTTCTTACTATATTTGTCAGATTGCTGTTGATTTATCTAATATTTTAGGTGTTGCCTTAAAAGATTTCTTCGATCAGCTGACATCTAGTATGCATTTAGCGGAGACTTCACCAAAAGCGATTGGGTCTAATGTTTTAAGCGGTGCAACTGGTGTTGGTGCTGTAGTTGTTAGTGCAATTGCTGTTGCTATCTTAGTACTATGTAATCTAGGTGCTCTTTTAGCTGTTGTACTTACCATCTTAATGTTACTAATTGCTAGAAAAGCTTTAGTTTTGTTCTTAGTAATTGTTTCGCCAATTGCCTTTGCTTCTTACATGTTGCCATCCTTAAAGAATGGAATATTTAATCCTTGGCTAAAGATTTTTAAGTCGATGCTGCTTGTTTATCCAATTGTTAGTGTAGTCTGGGGAGCTTCTAAACTAGCATCGGCTATTTTAGGTGGTGCTTCGGGTGAAACTATAGAAGGATCTTTGGTTGCAATTGCGGTGCTTACTATTCCGCCAATAAGTATTTTGCCATTAATGAAGAGCGCAATGTCGGCTCTTACTATGGCAAATCTTGGAACGATGGCCGAAAGAGCTTCGCATCGTCTAAAAGGATGGCGGCCATCTTCGGTGGAGCAAGTACAAAAGCATGTTACTGGTGGACTTTCCGAATGGCGTGCTGGTGTAGCTGCTGGGGCAGTTGGTTCTAGATTGGCTCCAACCGCTGGACTTAGATCTTGGGTAAATGCAAAAAGTGTTACTGGTAGACAAATAGAAGCAAAACAGTTCTTAGATAGTCAAAAAGCTAGGGGTGTTAATATTGGAGCAATTACTGGTAAGAGTGTTAGTGAAATCGGTGAAATAGGACAAGCTAGATTATTAAGACAGGCTTATGCGCAAAATACTAAAGATGATGATGTTAAGGCTTACTGGCTCGCGGATACTAACAAAGATCGTCGTAAGATATTTAATAAGATGCGTAAAGACCAGAAAGATGAGATTAAAAACGCTAGACTTGATACAGCATATGTCGATCCAAGAGCAGCCTTTGCTCTTGGTGCGAAACACGGTGCTCATACTAATGAATTAAGTAATAATGCTAAGCGAGCGCCAATAGATCTTGGAAGATATGCTACCGGGCAATATGAGATGGAACGTGCTATAAAGATGAGTAGTAAAGAAAGTAGCGCCGATACTCCAAGCGTAGAGCCTAAAGAAGCAGTTCAAAATATTGTAGCTGCGCCAATAGAGAAAGAGGCTGTGGGTAATGTAGAAGCAAAAGAAACTCAAAATAAATCTTCTAAATTAGAAGATTTAAATGAAATAAGATTAAAGAATAATTCATCTAAAGAGCTAAAAATTAATCACGATCCAAAGCATGCAGGTAATATGCATAAATTTTAAATAATTAACTTGACTTAGGGCGTAAAATTTTAGATAATCACAAGTAGCCTGATAAAGGTAGCACATAAAATTTTATATGGGGTGAATTAGGCTTATGTCTAAATCACTCCACCATATTTTAAAAGACAACTTATAATTATGGGCGATTAGCTCAGCTGGTTAGAGCGCGTCACTGATAATGACGAGGTCGGAGGTTCAAGTCCCTCATCGCCCACCATATTTTAAGTTGTTTTTTTATTTGATTGGCTTTTTAGCTTTATTTTCGGTTCTTTTATTAATTCTTATTTTCGATAAAACTTCTAAAATAACAGCTAATATACTAAGAGCGACTATAGAGATTAGTATGTAATTAAAAAGTGCCTGATCGAGATTTTTCCAAAAGATTACGGTTAATAAAAGTAGTATTAAGTTAATAAAACCAATTAAAATAATGGCGAGTTGTTTTGCATTATATTTGTGCTTATTCATTGCTTTAATAGTAACAATTTTCCTTTAAATAATGAATAAATAATGAAATTAAAGAAAAAGTGAAAAAAGTTCAAAAATATACTTGCAAAAGATAAATAGATGTCGTATATTAATTACCAGTTAAGTTAATGTTCATGAGAACCTCTGGCGATTGCAAGAAAATATACTGTATATCGTAGAGGTTTTTTATTGCAATAACATTTAGTGTGGAGGCTAAATATTAACTATTTTGAGGATAAATAATATATCTTAAGGGATGTGTAATTTTGTTCTCAAGGAACAAGCAGATTAACAATTAGGTTATGAGTAAAAGAAATAACGGTTAATTTATTTTAAAATAGATTAATAATATTGAGATTGACGGCAACAATTTGGTTATACCGATTGTTAGTTAAGTCAATGCATAAAAAGGTACTCAAGGGCACACAATGGATGCCTAGACGTATATTACCGATGAAGGACGTGGAAGACTGCGATAAGCTTCGGGTAGCTGTCAACAAGCTTTGATCCGGAGATTTCCGAATGGGGAAACCCAGCATGAGTTATGTCATGTTACTCTTATCTGAATATATAGGGTAAGAAGAGGGAACTGACTGAACTGAAACATCTTAGTAGGTTGAGGAAAAGAAAATAAATAATGATTCTCGGAGTAGTGGCGAGCGAAACGGGAAGAGCTCAAACCTTTTATATTTTTATCTAATTTATTAGATAAATAAGTGAACAGACGAATATATAAAAGGGGTTGTGAGTTTACACGAGACCAGGTCAGAAAACTTAAGTTTTTATTTAAGTTGTCTGACTTGCGACTATTTTCTGTTCAAAAATAGATAAAGTAAGAAAACAGCGTGGTTAGCAGAATAGTTTGAATGACTAGCCAAAGAACGTGAAAGCCGTGTAAGTTAAAACGACGCTGACTTTATACGTGTTTATCTCGAGTAGGACGGGGCACGAGAAACCCTGTTTGAATCTGGCTGGACCACCAGCCAAAGCTAAATATAATATACGATCGATAGTGAACTAGTACAGCGATGGAAAGGTGAAAAGAACCCCGGGAGGGGAGTGAAATAGATCCTGAAATTGTGTGCCTACAAAGTGTCGGAGCCGACTTGTTCGGTGACGGCGTGCTTTTTGTAGAACGATCCAGCGAGTTAATTTCAAGTGCAAGGTTAAGTCAGTTGACGGAGCCATAGTGAAAGCGAGCCTGAATAGGGCGATTAGTACTTGGGATTAGACCCGAAACCGGGTGACCTAACCATGTGCAGGCTGAAGCTGCGGTAACACGCAGTGGAGGGCCGAACCAGAGTACGCTGTAAAGTGCTTGGATGACGTGTGGTTAGCGGTGAAATGCCAATCGAACTCGGAGATAGCTGGTTCTCCTCGAAATAACTTTAGGGTTAGCGTCGTGTAGTAACATACGGGGGTAGAGCTCTGTAAAGGACTGGGGCGGGCAACTGTACCCACCCTTAACAAACTACGAATACCGTATGCGTAATCACGGCAGTTAGAACGTCGGGGCTAAGCTCGACGCTCAAAAGGGAAACAGCCCAGACCATCATCTAAGGTCCCTAAATTAACACTCAGTGGGAAACAAGGTGAGATTTCTTAAACAGCTAGGATGTTGGCTTAGAAGCAGCCATTCATTTAAAGAGTGCGTAACAGCTCACTAGTCAAGAGATCTTGCGTGGAAAATGTAACGGGGCTAAAGTGTTATACCGAAGATATGGATTATCACTTATGTGATAGTGGTAGAGGAGCGTTCCTCTCTGCGGTGAAGCAGTATTGTAAAGTACTGTGGAGCGTGAGGAAGTGAGAATGCTGGAATGAGTAACCGTAAGACAGGTGAGAATCCTGTCGGCCGTAAGAGCAAGGTTTCCTGAGCTATGGTAATCATCTCAGGGTTAGTCGGGCCTAAGCCGAGGCGTATAGCGTAGGCGATGGACATCAGATTAATATTTCTGAACCAGTTAAATCTTGTACACTGTTCACAGGGAGTTAGTCAAAGCGGATTATTGGTATATATCCGTCCAACCTAGCGGGAACGCAAAGGGAGTGAAAATTACTTAGGGTAATGATTTTGATGAAAGCTCTGGCTAGAAAAGCAGATGTACTTATGGATTTATCCGCCCGTACCGCAAACCAACACAGGTGCTCGAGTCGAGTAGACTAAGGCTTACGAGTGAACCTTCGCTAAGGAACTCGGCAATACAGCGACCGTAACTTCGGAATAAGGTCTGCCTCCACATCAGTGGATACAAGTATTACTGAGCTAAGGCGTTATAAATAGAGTATCTTATTTACTTACTTTTACTGAGACGCGTCTTTAGCTTAAGCTATTTGCATCTAGCGATGTGGAGGCCGCAGCAAAAGAGCCCACGGAACTGTTTATCAAAAACACAGGTCCCTGCTAACACGAAAGTGGATGTATAGGGGCTGACTCCTGCCCAGTGCCGGAAGGTTAAGGGGAATGCTTAACGGTGTGAACTGAAGCCCCGGTGAACGGCGGCGGTAACTATAACCGTCCTAAGGTAGCGAAATTCCTTGTCAGGTAAGTTCTGACCCGCACGAATGGAGTAATCATGTGGGCACTGTCTCAGCGAAGGACTCGGTGAAAGTGCATTGACGGTAAAGATGCCGTCTGTCCGTACCAGGACGAAAAGACCCCATGGAGCTTTACTACAGTTTTACATTGACTCGATTTACCTTATGTGTAGCATAGGTGGGAGACTTTGAAGCAGATACGCCAGTATTTGTGGAGTCACAGGTGAAATACCACCCTTAATGTGAATTTAGTCTCACCATTACCGTAATCCGGTAATGGGACCGTGTATGATGGGTAGTTTAACTGGGGCGGTTGCCTCCTAAAGAGTAGCGGAGGCGTTCAAAGG
>SDRK01000021.1:515-10424 GCA_007845205.1 TM7 phylum sp. oral taxon 350 | reverse complement strand
CATCAAGATCACGTCTAAAGTAGGCAAACAATACACCAATTATTAGGATTCCTATTAAAATCATAGTACCAATTACTTTGGTCATCATGATTAGACCTTTTTTAGAAAATAGATATCTAAAAACTCTCTTAGGATGCATACGGTATAAGATCCTTTTAAGAGGATCTTTAGGCAAGCTAGCTAAATATTCAGCATGCTCTCTTGATATGCGGTCTTTTTTGTCTTTAAAACGATTAGAGAGGTTAGCATAAAGACTAAGCTTGCCTCTGTTTGAATTTCTTTTTCTCGACACCTTTAAACTTCCCTTATATATCGATTTGATAAATATATTATAGCAATAAAAACGCCTAAGCTTTGAAAAATGTTATCATAAGAGATGAATATAAAATTAAAATTGAAAGGACGTGTAAAATGACGCTTTCCGAAGAACTGATGTGGCGTGGTTTTTTAAACCAAACTACATTTTCTAATATTACCGAGCTAGACAAGGAAACACGTACTTTCTATTTTGGCATGGATCCTAGTGCTGAGAGTCTGACAATTGGTAATTTAGCGCCTCTTATGATGGTGCGACATTTTATCGATCATGGATACAAGGCTATTTTGTTATTCGGTGGAGCTACTGGACGAATTGGCGACCCAGATGGTAAGGCTGAAGAACGAAAAGTAAAACCGATAGAAGAAGTTGAAAAGAATGTAAAAATGCAAACTAAGCAAGTAAAAGACCTGTTTGCAGGTAAAGACTTTATCACGGTAAATAATTACGATTGGTTTAAAGATATTAACTACATCG
Source organism: TM7 phylum sp. oral taxon 350 (assembly GCA_007845205.1). GTDB lineage: Bacteria > Patescibacteriota > Saccharimonadia > Saccharimonadales > Saccharimonadaceae > SDRK01. The sequence continues at coordinate 9,631 of SDRK01000021.1, read as the reverse complement.
ATTTTTTAAGAGAAGTTGGTAAAAACTTTTCAATGACTCAACTGTTGGATCGTAAATTTGTTAAGGATCGTATTGGTGAAGGTGGTAGTGGTATATCTTACGCTGAATTCAGCTACAACTTGATGCAAGGATATGATTTTTTGTACTTATTTAGAAAATACGGAGCAACACTTCAAGTATGCGGTGCCGATCAATGGGGCAATTGTATTACGGGAGTTGAATTAATTAAAAAGCTAGAAAAAGCTACAGTAGATGTTTACTCTGTGCCTTTAATTATAGATAAAGTATCTGGTAGGAAATTTGGTAAATCAGAAGGTAATGCTGTTTGGTTGGATCCTAATCTAACTTCAGTATTCAAGTACTACCAGTTCTGGTTGAATGCTGATGATATCGCTGTTGAAGATCATTTAAAGATTTATACCTTAATTACTAAAGAAGAATTAGACGAATTAATGGCAGAGCATAAAAAAGATCCAAAAAAGCGCCTAGCACAAAAAGCATTGGCAAAATTAGCAACTGAAGTTTTGCATGGATCAGAACGTACTAAAAGTGTAATGAAACTAACTGATGTGATTTTCTCAGGTACTGGTGTATCTGATCTATCTAAAGATGAATTAGATCTTCTAGCTAAAGAATTAGCAGTTGCTAAAAAAGGTGTACTAGCTAGTGAAGCAATGGTAGAAACGGACTTAGCAAAATCATTATCTGAAGCTCGTCGTCTAATTAAACAAGGTGGTGTAAGTTTTAATGGTAAAAAACTGGATGAAGATATAAATTTAGATACTTTAGGCTTACTCAAAAAAGGTAAAAATTCTATCTGTTTAGTAAGATAAGCACTTTTTCAGAACATAAGAATAATATTTAAGCTATAGTTTATTTATTGATGTTTATATCGGAGGAAAAGTGAAAGACTATAAAAAATATTTATCTGAAGAAGCTGCTAATAATGTAACTAAGTGGCTTGAAAAGAAAAAATATCAAGAATATAAACCCCAGCTTTTAGAAATGATTGAAGCTGAAAAATGGCAAGAACTTGAAGATGCTTTCTTTAAAATTATTGAATTTGGTACTGGAGGAAGACGCGGTACTACTGGTATTGGATCAAACCGAATTAATAAAGTAACAATTGGTGAATCAGCACAGGCTTTATGTTCATATATAGAAAAATTTGAACCCGAAGCAAAAACAAAAGGTATCGCTGTAGTTTGTGATACGAGGTTATCTTCACCAGAACTATCTCGTTATGTAGCAGAAGTTGTCTCTGGTAATGGTTTTAAAACTTATGTTTATGATGGTTTTCGTTCTACGCCTCAGCTTTCATTTACGGTAAGAGAACTAAAGTGTGCTGCGGGAATTGTGATTTCTGCATCTCATAATCCTCCAATGGATAATGGATTTAAAGCTTATTGGACTGATGGTGGTCAGTTAGTAAAGCCACACGATAAAGGTGTAATGGCGGAAGCTGAAAAGATTGAAGAGATTGTATCACTTGATTTTGACAAAGGAGTAGAGAGCGGCTTAATTACTATTTTGTCGAGCGATATGGACGATAAATATCAAGAAGCTGTTTTAAAGCAATCTGAATCAGACTATAGGGGTGACTTGAAAGTTGTATACTCACCACTTCATGGTGCTGGACAACGAAATAGCTTACCGGTTCTAGAAAAAGCTGGATTTAATGTTATTACAGTCAAAGAGCAAATGATTCCAGATGGTAATTTCCCAACTGTAAAAGGCGGAAAAGCAAATCCAGAAGAAAGATCAGCTAATGACATGGCAGTAGCTTTGATGCAGGCTGAAAAAGCAGATATTGCTATAACAAACGATCCAGATGCTGACCGTATTGGTGTAATGGTTTATGGTGAAGACGGACCAATTTATCTAAATGGTAATATGTCAGCTAGTTTAGATACTGAATATGTACTATCTAGAATGCATGAAAAAGGTGCTTTAACGGATAAACATTATATTGCTAAGACAATTGTGACTACCGATTTAATGCAGGCGATTGCTAATCGTTATGGTGTAAAAACTTACACAAATATGTTGATTGGTTTTAAATACATTGGTGAATTAATCAAAAACAAAGAAGGTACTGACGAAATCTTTACTATTGGTGGTGAAGAAAGCTACGGCGTCTTAAAAGGTGATTATGTACGAGATAAAGACGGTGCTGTCGGAGCTTTATTATCCGCAGAACATGCTGCCCTTCTTAAAAAAGAAGGCAAGACTTTGCTAGACAAGCTTTATGAAATGTATGAAACTTATGGCATCTATGTAGAAGATTTAAGAACAGTGATGTGTCCAGGTAAAGACGGATTTTCATTGATGCAAAAGATTATGCAAAATCTAAGAACTAATCCAGTAAAAGAAGTTCTAGGAGAAAGAGTAACTGAGATTTTAAACTATGAGTCTCTAAAAAGAAAAAACTTAGATACTTTGGAAGAAACAGATATTGATTGCTATTCTGGTAATGTTATTACTTTAGTTTTTGGTGATTATAGAAGACGTATCACAATCCGTCCATCTGGTACTGAACCTAAATTAAAATTTTACATTCAATGGTTTAAAGAATCCGAAGGTGATGTTAAAAAAGAATATCAGGAAGTTAGAGATTTAGTTGAAAATCTAGGAGAGAATTTAGAAGCTACTTTATTAGGAGATTAATGAATTTTAGTTCGTCCTTAGAAAATGTAAAAGGTGTTGGTAAAAGATCGCTTGATGATTTTCATCAAGCGGGTCTTTTTACTGTTTCTGATCTAATGAACTTTTTTCCTAGAGGTTATGAAGATTATCAGGTATCTTCGGTTATTTCCGACTTAAAACCTGGTAGGGTGACTATTTCAGCTGAAGTTGAATCGGTAAATAATGTTGCAAAAAGAAGAGGTATGACTTTGACTTTGGCAACATTAAAAGATTCTACAGAAAAAATACAAGCAATTTGGTTTAATCAGGCATACCGTAAAAAACAATTAGAAATTGGTAAAACTTATATTTTTACTGGAGATTATAAATTCTCTTATGGTAAGTATCAGCTGATATCACCATCGGCGATAAAAGCTGAAGAAACGACATTAGTTACCTCAGACAAGATAGTTCCAGTTTATAAAGCAATAGGCGGTATTAAGCAAAAGCTGATTATTGATACTATAGCAAAAATAAAGCCCTTGTTTTCTGTTGTTCCAGAAGAAATGCCAAATGAAATTATTAAGAATAACGATTTAATGGCGCTTTCAGATAGTTATAATCAGATACATCAGCCAGATTCGATTGAATTAGCAAACAGGGCAAAAGAACGTTTTTCTTTTGACGAACTTTTTTGTCTTTTAATGTCATCTAGACTCAATAAAGATGAAAATAACAAATTAGAAAGCTATAAAATGTCTTTTGATTTAGAGGCTACAAAAAAGATTATTAATAATTTGTCATTTAAATTAACCGTTGATCAGAAAATTGCTCTTTGGGAGATTATTCAAGATTTTGAAAAAAAGACACCAATGAACCGATTGCTTCAAGGTGATGTTGGTTCAGGAAAAACAGTAGTAGCTGGACTTGCTTCAATACAAGCTTATAAAAATGGCTATCAGTGTGCGTTTTTAGCACCGACTGAAATATTAGCTTCTCAACACGCTGAAACATTAAATGATCTTTTAAGTCCTTTGGGCATTAAAGTTGGGCTTTTGGTTGGATCATTAAAAACTAAAGCAAAAAAAGAACTTCAACAAAGAATTAGCAGTGGCGAAATAGATGTAGTTGTTGGTACACATGCTCTTTTACAGGATGCAGTTTTATTTCGTAAATTAGGTTTTGTAGTAATTGATGAACAACATCGTTTTGGAGTCAAACAGCGTAAAGCATTACTTACTAAATCTTATAAGATGCCACACTTGCTTGCTATGACTGCTACGCCAATTCCACGTACTCTTGCTTTGACTCTTTATGGTGAAATGGATATTTCTTTAATAAAAACAAAACCTGTTGGCAGAAAGCCAATTATTACAAAAGTTCATACACCAGTAACTAGAGAAAAAGTATATGAAAAGGTAAAGTCGGAGTTAGATAAAGGGCGACAAGGTTATCTAATATGTAATTTAATTGAAGACAATCCAGATAATGAACGAAAAAGTGTTTTAAAGGAATATGAAAATCTTTCTAAAACTACTTTTAAGGATTATCGGCTAGCTGTAATGCATGGTAAGCTAACTGGAGAAGAAAAAGATAAAATTATGTCGAAATTCTTGAATCATGAAATTGATTTATTAATCTCGACTACGGTTATTGAAGTCGGAGTAAATGTTCCAAATGCTTCATTTATTATTATTGAAAATGGTGACCACTTTGGTTTATCTCAGCTTCATCAGCTAAGAGGTCGTGTAGGTAGAAGTAGTGATCAAGGGTATTGCTATATCATTACATCAAAAACTGAAGCGCTTTCTAAGAGATTAAAAGTAATAGAAAAGTCAGAAGATGGGTTTTATCTTGCTGAGGAAGATTTAAAAATTAGAGGTCCAGGTGAAATTTATGGTAGTCAACAACATGGGGATTTGAATCTGAAAATAGCTTCACTTGCGGATTCTAAATTAATTAAACGAGCTAAAAATGCGGTAGACTTTTTTATGGACAATAATTATTCTTTAGATGATTATCCAGAATTAAAAAATAAAGTAAAAAGTAATCAAAAAGTAACAACTTTAAATTAGATTTAGTTAAAATAAGAATATGTATTCGGGTACTACAATCAGGACGCGGTCTGGCCGTATCATGGGGGTTCATCAAAGGCTAGATCGTTTAGCACGCAGAAATTTGAATTACCATCTTAAATTTGAAAATGATTTTCCAAGTTATAAAGAAATTGTCCATTTTGAAGGCTTGAATGGCCCTGATGGTATAAAAAGAAAAAGTCCAGGTCAAGATGAACCATGGCATTTTATTAATCCTTTAGATAAAAGTGATACTAGATTAATTACTTACATAGAAAATCATTATTACAATCTTACTGAAGCTTTAAAGAACAGTAATCGCGAGCGAGCGGCCTTTGAAGCAGCCTGGATGGCTCATGCTATAACGGATGGATTAACTCCAGCACATCATTTTCCTTTAGAGGAGGCTTTGGCGGATCTTAGGGGTAAGGGACTTGATACAAGAAATACTAAATTAGAAAAAGTATTAATTATCGACGCTAATCCAATAGACTTTTTATCAAAAAACTGGAAGTATTGGGGTGCTGGTGGTTATATGAATCAACATGTTATGTTTGAACTTGGTGTTGCAGCAGCAAATAACGTAACCTATAAGCAGGCAAAAGCTTTAAAAGAAGATTATTTATTTTTGGAAGAACATTCTTATATAGATTATTTTTATTTAGCCTTAGATAAAATATTCAAGCTAAAAATGTATGATAATTTTAGAAAAAATGGATGGACTGCTAAATTAGCTCGACAAACTAATGATATTCTAATTCCAGTAATTGCTAAAGCTATAGAGATAGCTTGGTATTCAGCTTGTCGTGATGCGGGTGTTTTAACTTTAAAAGAACCAAAAGAATTTATTATTAGCGATAAAAGAAAAGCTTCAAAGAATAGAAAAAGAAAATAGAAAGAAAGAAGAATGCAATTAAGGATTATAGCAGGAAAGTATGGTGGAAGATTAATCAAAACACCTAATGGTAGCACTACTCATCCAATGAGTGAGCGAGCTAGAAATGCTATATTCAATTCTTTAGGAAATACTATTTTAGATAAGAAAATTTTAGATTGTTTTGCTGGCTCTGGGGCAATTGGTCTTGAAGCTTTAAGTAGAGGTGCTAAAGAAGCTTATTTTATTGAAAATGATCGAATAGCTAATCGTGTAATTGAAGAAAATCTTAAAGATCTAGATATTTTAGATAACGTAAAACAATTAAAATTTGCTGTTGGAACTTTTTTAGATAAGTTCGATGATTCTTTTGATATCATTTTTGCAGATCCGCCATACAACAAAGTTCCAGTTGAAGCGATAAAAAGACTTTCTTTATTCTTAAATAAAGATGGATACTTAATTTTGTCATTACCAAAAGAATTCATAAATATAGAGATTCCTGGTGTGAGTTTAATTTCTTTTAAAAAATATTCAGAAGCAAATATTTTGATTTATAAGAAATTATCTTAAATAAGTGAGATTTCCAGTAGAATCTAGTTTTGCAATCCTTGATGGCGTATTGTCTTTAACCTTGCCACAATCTACATAAAGATCTACTTGATTGCCAAAATAAGCTTTTGCTTCGCTAATATTTTTAGCTGGTGGTAATCCTTCTGGATTAGCACTGGGTGCGATTAAAGGACCTACTGCGTTAATTATTTCTAGAAGTTGTTTTCTTTTAAGCGGTACCCGATAAGCTAGATAATCATCATGTCTTAAGAGGTGTTTTGGTGCGCTTTTTGACTTTATAAGTAAACTAGTTGGTTCGTCAAAGGATATACTGGGATACGTACCGTAGCACATAGAAGGATTACTAATTAAAATAATGCATGATTTTTTAGGATTACGATTTTTTACTTTAAAGACTTTTTCTACAGCCACTTTGCTATTAGCTTTTGCTAGAAGTCCATATATTGTATCGGTTAAATAGAAAATTACACCGTCATGATTTAAGACTTCAATTATTTTTTTCGTATCATTCATTACTTTAAATTTATCACCTATAATAAAAATATGGGAAATAATGTAAAAAGATTGATTAAAGAGTTAATACCTAAGACCTATGATATTGTTTTTGATTTAGATGCTGAAAAATTAAAATATTCTGGTTCATTAAGAATGGAAGCTACTAAAATAAAAAAAGATAACAAGATAAGGCTCCATTTAAATAATAGTGATCTAAAACTTAAAAGCAGTAAGGTTTTAGATAAATCAAATAAAGAGATTAAGGTTTTAAAAGAAGAGTTTTTAAAGGGCGTTCAAGAACTTGTTTTAACTCTAGGTGAAAAGATAAAGGGTGACTTAATTGTTGAATTTACTTTTGAATCAAAAATTACCGAATCACTTACCGGTCTTTATCCCAGCTATTACAAGAATAATGATAAGGAAGAGATTTTACTTACTACGCAGTTTGAAAGCCATCATGCGAGAGAAGTATTTCCTTTAATTGATGAGCCTGAAGCTAAGGCAACTTTTAAAGTAACTCTTATTTCAGATGAGAAGAATATTAATCTTTCAAATATGTCTGTTAAAAATGAAACTATAAAAGATGGCAAAAGAATTACTGAGTTTAATGATTCACCAAAAATGTCATCTTATTTATTAGCTTTTATCTCGGGCGATTTTCACTATGTAGAAAATAAGACAAAAAATGGTGTAAGAGTTAGAATCTATGCTACAAAAAATCATGAAAAAGCTAAGCTTTTAAATGCGCTTCGTGTAGCAACAAAATCTGTCGGATATTTTGAAGATTATTTTGGTGTTAAATATCCACTAGATAAAATAGATCATGTTGCTATTCCTGATTTTGATGCTGGAGCAATGGAGAACTGGGGATTAATCACTTATAGAGAGCGGTTATTGGTCCTTGATCAAAAGATGGTAAGTAAAGAGACCTTGGAATTTTCAGCTCTTGTAATTGCTCATGAGACTAGTCATCAGTGGTTTGGTAATTTAGTCACTATGAAATGGTGGGATAATCTTTGGCTTAATGAAAGCTTTGCAAATTTAATGGAATATCAATGTGTTAATGCTATTTATCCAAAATGGAACGTTACTAATAAATTTTTGAGTGAAGAAGGAATTATGTCTTTGACTCGTGACTCTATCGAAAATGTACAGCCAGTACAGCTTCCAGTGTCACACCCAGATGAAATATCTTCTCTTTTCGATCCTTATATTACTTACGCCAAAGGCGGAAGCGTTCTTTATATGCTTAAAAAATATATAGGAGAAAAGGCTTTTAAAGAAGGGTTGACTAGTTATTTTAATGAGTTTAAGTATAAAAATACTACTGGTGATGATCTTTGGGATGCTTTTTCTATGGCAAGTGGTAAGGATATTAAATCTTTAATGAGTAATTGGGTTTTATCTCCAGGCTTTCCAATTCTTGAAATTAAAAAACTAGACAATAATGAGGTTCTTGTTAGCCAAAAACCTTTTAATGACGGCAGTAAAACTAAACTATGGAATGTGCCATTATTTACTAATTATCCAGTTAAAGAAGATTTGCTAGATAGAGAGTCTATTACTATAAAGCAAGAAAAAGAACCACTAATTTTTAATTACGGATTTAGCGGACATTATTTAGTGGATTATAAAGATGAAGATACTAAAAGATATATTGAAGGGAAAATACAAAACAAAGAATTGCCAATAATAGATCGTTTATTCTATTTGGAATCTAAATTATTATTGTCTAAAAACAATAAAATTCCTTTTAAAGAAGTTCTTGATATATTGAGTCTTTATAGCGATGAAGACGATGAAGCGGTATGGACAGCTATACTAGGTGCAATTTCTACTGCTAATCAATTTAAAACTATTGAACCTGAGTTAAAACAAAAAATCGAAAAGTATGCTGATAATATAACTTCTAAAAAGCTATCTGAATTAACTTGGGAAGAAAACGAAAAAGATTCACTAAACATTAAGAAGCTCCGAACTATTCTAATTTCTTTGTCGTTATTCTCTAAGAATGAAAATAGTCTTAAGAAAGCCAAAGAACTCTTCGTAGTATATAGAGATAAAAAAGATCCTATTCGTCCTGATATCGCAGCTTACGTTCTTAGAGCAATTATTGAATCAAAAGAAGATGGTGCATTTGATTTCCTATTAAATGAATATAAGACGACTAAAGATATTCAATTAAAAGAGGAGATTGTAAAAGCCTTAACTGCTTCAACGGATGAAAAGCATGTTGATTACTTATTAGAACTTTTGAAAGATAAGAAGATTATTAAATCACAAGATCTTATAAGATGGTTAAGATTTTTGTTTGGTAATTTGAGCGCTAAGAATAGAGTTTGGTCTTGGATGAAAGAGAATTGGCAATATCTTGAATCAGTTTTACAAAAAGACAAGTCTTTTGATTATATACCTGACATTGCATCGCTTTATGTATATAACAAAAAAGAAGCAAAAGAATATAAAGAATTCTT
>SDRK01000021.1:0-505 GCA_007845205.1 TM7 phylum sp. oral taxon 350 | reverse complement strand
TTAAAGGTAAACGTAATATATTAGCTTTAAAACGTAATATTGATATTAATTTCAAGATTATAGAAAATAGAGTTTTATTTATTGAAAATAATCTTAAAGATGTTCAAGAATTTTTTAAAGTAGACTAAGGATTAATGTCAATAATAAGGGAGGGGCATGAAAAAAGAAGAAATAAAAGAAGCATTAGAATTTAGACATGCTTGTAAAACCTTTAGTGATAAAAAGATTACAAAAGAAGATTTGGATCTTATTTTAGAATCCGCACGTATGGCTCCAAGCTCTTATGGATTAGAACCATGGAATATAATTGTTGTTAACAGTAATGATTTAAGAAATAAAGTAAAAGAAATGGCGCCATATAATGGACTGCGATTGGAGGCTAGTGATTTATTAATCTTTACCGCTAAGACTGCTAAGGGATTGAATGTACACATAGATCATATGCTTCAAAAGAGGGGTTTAAAAGGAGAGCAATTAGTTAAAGCAAAAGAGTCTTGGCAAAATT
>SDRK01000020.1 GCA_007845205.1 TM7 phylum sp. oral taxon 350 | reverse complement strand
CAAGGCAAATAAATACGGTGAAAATGATCAGCTAAAAAATCAAGTTTGGTCTATTGAACATACTTCACCAAATCCTAATAAAGCAATGCATATTGGACATTTACGTAACAATCTTGTTGGAATGTCTGTAGGAAACATTGTTGAGGCCAATGGCGCTAAGGTAATCCGTGATTGTATAGACAACAACCGTGGTATTGCCATCTCTAAAGCCATGTGGGGATTTCTATACTTTAAAAGAAAAGACAATAAAATCATCGACGATGTTCATTACTGGGTAAATCACAAAGATGAATGGCAGTCTCCATATGAAACTAACGAGAAACCAGATCACTTTATTGGCGATTGTTACCAGTTAGCATCTTCCGCCCTAAAAGATAATAAAGAAAAAGACCAATTAGTTCGCCAAATGACTATTGACTGGGAGAACGAAGATCCTGACACAAGAGAGCTTTGGGCTTATGTCTTAGATCTTGTCCATGATGGTATTAACCAAACACTAGAAAAAGTTGGTAACAAATGGGATAAAGTTTGGCACGAACACGAACATTATAAAGATGGTAGAGATACTATTTTAAACAACATCGAAACTAATGTATTTAAAAAGGCCGAAGATTCCAACGCTATTCTTACTAATCTAAAAGACCGTTATGGCATTAACGATACTATCGCCATTAAATCAGACGGTACGAGTGTTTACTTTACACAAGATGTCGCACTCACCAAACTTAAAAAAGATACATTTAAAGCAGATAAAATGTTCTGGGTAATTGGACCCGAACAATCTCTTGCCATGAAGCAAGTTTTTGCAACAGCTGAATTACTAGGACTTGGAAAATTAGAAGATTTTATTCATTTAGCTTATGGACTTGTCGCCTTCCAAACTAAAGAAGGAAAAAAGAAAAAAATGAGCTCACGCGGTGGCGCAACTCTTTTAATCGATGACCTTATAGAAGACATCACTAATAGACTATTAAAATCCGATAGAAATTATTCCAAAGAAGAAGCTGAAAAATTAGCAATTAATGCTATAAAATTCGCACTTCTAAAGCCAGCACGTAATACAGATATTACTATCGATTTAGACGATGCTATCAGCATTGAAGGAGATAGTGGTATATATATTCTCTATACTATAGCTAGAATTAATACACTATTAGATAAAGGCAAAGAACTTGGTTATACAAACAATTTAAGCGAACTCAAAAACATTTCATTCAATGAAAATGAGAAATCCTTGATTACCCTATTAGATTATTATCCTGAATACGTTAAAAATGCTTTAAATAATTACATGCCAAATGTACTTTGCGAATATTTGATTGAACTAGCGCATGCTTTTAATGCTCTTTATGCAAAAGAACGTTTTGTATCCGAAGATAAAAATGAAACTATTAAAAAACTTGCAGTTGCTAGCGCTATAAAACAGACCATGACAAATGCTTCTAAATTACTTGGTCTTACCCCAGTAGACAGAATCTAATTCAAGTTTTAAAAACAAATCCACAAACATAGTCCATTAATACCCTTATGCTAAAATAAGGGTATGCAAGGTGGCTTAAGTCTGAAAAAATCGTTTAAACGTCGCGCACTAGAATTGTTATTTCATATCATAGCTATTCTTTCACTTAGCTATTACACAATTTATACCTTCGTGATATCGGCAGGAGTAGATGAAGCTTTTGCCACCTTTTCAGTACTTATCTATTGGTCTATCTATCTTTTAATCGCTGGTTTTCTTGCCCCTAAAAAGAAAAGGACTATTCTTTTTATCATGTCACCGATTTTTCTTTTTATTGGAATCATTTCAACTTTTAATGTCTCACCTAACTATTATGAAAAATTACACAACATTAAAAATAAAACTATAAAAGAAGAAAGATCTGTATCAGGTAGTGCTAAAAATACACCCGATTCGGCCACGGATAAAGTCACAGGACCATATAAATTCATAGATATTAAATCCATGAATACGTTAGAAATCCAAAATATAAAAACCAATGAGGTAAAAGAAATATCTTTACTAGGATTAGACACTAATTTATCTACATGTGAATCAAAAAAAATAGAATCGCAAATTAAAAAATTATTAAAAGACAAAAATATTCTACTTGAATTGGATAACACTACTAGTAATCTGAATAGTTATTATATCTGGTCAGAAGATCAGACTATAAACTACAACAATTTCTTAATTAGAAATGGCTACGCTAAAGCTCAAAAAGACCTAGATTACGGATTTAAAGATAACTTTTTAGAAGCTGAAAGCACAGCAAAAAGCACCAGACTTGGTATTTGGTCTAGTGCTTATTGTAATAATTAATAACTAAGCTATTAACTATTTACTGAGTTAATAGCATTCTTGATTACTTCGGCAGAATGAATTAAATTGTGTCGCTCTTCATCTGTTAGATCAAACCCGGTCATAATACTAACACCATCTTTATTAATTAGGCATGGAACACTTAAACAGACATCATAAATGCCAAACTCACCATATAAGTAAGCAGATAAAGGAAGTACTGTTTTTTGCTCTTGAAGCAATGCCTTAACAATTCTTGAAATAACATATCCTATTGCAAAATAAGTTGATTTTTTTGTATCAATTACCCTATATGCTCTTTTTCTAACTTCATTTTCAATATCCAAATAATCTTCTTCCCGATATCCCAACAAATCTCTAAGATATACGCCACCAACCTTTGCTCGTTTAATCGTACTAAAAGATGAATCACCATGTTCACCTAAAACAAAAGCTTCAATATCTTTTCCATTAATGCTTAACTTCTCTGAAATAATCTGATGCAATCTTGAAGTGTCTAAAGTTGTACCAGTGCCAAAAACCTTCTCTCTAGCTAGCCCAAACTCCTTAACAGCAATATATGCTAAAACATCTACTGGATTAGACACCATAACAACATATGGTTTTTTGCCATCTTTAGTTATTTCTCGCATAATATCACGAATTATTTTAGCATTAATAGATAGCAATTCTAATCTTGTCTGACCAGGTTTCTGATTAGCACCAGCTGTTATTACGACAATGTCGTCAGTGTTTATTTCATCATAAGAACCAGTTCTAACTCTTACGCCACCGCTTAACCCTAAAGAGTCGCTAATATCAGCAGCTTGACCCCAAGCTAAGTCTTCATTAACATCTATTAAAACAATTTCTTCGGTAGTTTTTTGTAAAGCCATCGCATAAGCAGCAGAAGCACCAACCATACCACCACCACCAACAATAAATACTTTTTGTTTAGTCATTTTAAGTCGCTCCAATTAGTCAACATTCTTAATACTTTATTTTAAGTATAAGCACTATAGCTAAAAGAATCAAAATAAAAAAATAGTCCTAAGACTATTTCAAAAAACAATTGGTGATCTCACCGGGAATCGAACCCGGATTGCCAGGATGAAAACCTGGTGTCCTAACCGTTAGACGATGAGACCGACTGTCTAAAACAATTTAACATATTTTTTTATTATTGTCTATATTTTAAAATTGACGATATTTATAAAATATTGTATCGTTATAGTGATTCGCTAAATCTATTGCGAAGTAAATTAATATCTAAAAAAATCATGTAAAGCTAATTAGACCAAAAATTAGCTTTCTAGATAAAATATCAGTTTTTAAACAAGAAAGGGCATCTAAATAATATGAAAACTTTACTAGAAAGCATTGGTCTAATGTATATAGATCATGTTATTGCGTCAATAATAATTTTAACAGCATTCGTCATGATGTTTATAAAAACATGCACATTGATAGAAATGTATAAATTTATTCTCGGAAATGTTGTCTTAGTATTTTTAACATACATATACGCTATGCTAGGGGAGCCAAACCTTTTAATACTATCCGAGATGATAACCATGATCGTCCTCATCTGTTACATATATTTTATTCATCCAATGATATTCGAAGAAAAAGAAGAGGAAGATGAAAAACAAGAAAATAAAAATCTTATATTTTTATACTTCATAGGAGCGATAATTTTTATTACTGGCACAGTAATAGGAATAATTCTCGTGTCTTAGCTTTACAAAAAATAAAGGAAAGAGCCTATTCTTTCCTTTTTTTCATTCTTAATAGCTACTCACCACGCGCATTGCAATATTTCAAAAATATTTTAATATATAAACATGGTCTACCGAAGGTAGACTAGTTCTTTATATAAAAGTCATTAATTTTACAAAGAAAGGTTAATTATTTTATGACTACTTCCAAAACTTTTATAAGCAACGTCTTACCTTATGTAGGATATGCGTTAATTGGTTCTAGCATAGTGTTATTCTTTATGGAGACCGCTCCATTAATTGCACTAGCAGTAATACTTGCTACAGCTTTTGCAATCTTAGTTTATAAAAAAGTTTTAACTATAAAGGGCTTACTTGCAGTTGCTCTAATCACATTAACAAGCCTTGCTGCAAGAGATTGGATATTAGCTAAGGTTTATAATGATCCAACTATTGGGTCGGCACCCATAGCCATTGATTTAAACAAACAACTTCATCTTTTTACGCTTCACAACAATCCAATTGATCAAAAGGAAGTTGTTAGTAACAATGTAACAACTGAATACTATAAAATAGAAAATCTCGTAATTAAAAAAGTAAATCTAGATGGGCCTTGCCAAGGAAAAACTCTTTACCGAATGGATTATGACGTCCAAAGAACTAAAGCAGACGAAACAAAAGAATACGATAAAGAGCTAGCAAAGATTAAAGGAGGCTTTGCCATAGATCCGAATAGCGAAGATGAGATAAGGCTTATCCCAGACATTAGCCAAAAAACAGATAGCAGCGTAAAAGAATGCTATAACCGAAAAGAAGCTTCAAGCATTTCTTACGCGGATTATCTAAACTTTAAAAAACAACATATCCGCGGTTATATCTTGAAAGATACTGCAAAATCCAAAAAAGAAGAAAAAATTGGCATAGCCATGTAAATATAAGGCCACTAAAAGTGGCCTTATTCTTTTATAAAAAATACAACAAAGTTTAAAACAAAAAATATTTTTGTCATTTTTATCAAATATCTTAGAATATCCATATGGTCTAAGAGACTTGTACATTTTAATTAATAAAATCAAAGAAAGGCGATTTTATGAAACGAAAGACTAAAGAGAAAATAAGCGTCTATCTGTGCGCGTTAGTCATAGCAATAACTGTTTGGCTATACACAAAAGAAACCGTACCAACTTATGTACTTTTCATAGCTTTACCGGTGTATGCTTTAATATTAAAATTTGGCAAGATACTGGACATAATAAACTATGGAATGTTTCTTTTAATATTCTTTTCTTTCCTACCAGTAAGAACAGGAATATTACAAAGTTTAGAGCAAGACATGACTATTGGTACTAGTTCGGTTGTCTTGGAAGGTAATCAGAAAAATATTTTCTTTACCTATGACAATGGAGCCGAGATAGAATTAAAACCAGACACAAAAAACATCTATACTGCAAACGAACTAAAATTTAAAAATCTTGTAGTCAAAAAAGCAGTATTAGATGGACCTTGCAAAGGAAAAATTCTTTACCGAATGGATTATGATGTTTCTAAAAATCCAAAAATCAGTGATACGACAAATTATTCCAATAGCTCAGGAAAAGTCAAAAGAATAGTAACTCGTATGTTTACTAAAGATAAAACTATCTACAGCCAAGAACATCCTGATTCTAGCAGTAAGGCAGACGATTCTATTGGCAGTTGCTATGAAAGACAACACGGAACACATCTCTCGTATGATGAGCTTAACACCTACGACTACCAACATGTAATTAGTCGTTTTACATTAAAAGAAGGTGAGGAATTCCAAAACGTCCACATTCTAGCTAATAGTTAAAACAAAATCACATACCTAAACAAAAGGCCGCTACCTAGCGGTCTTTTTACTAATCTCTTTATATATTTTCATTTCATCCACCCAATTATCCAGTAATACTGTTTTATTGACTTTTTATCAAGCTTATGCTAATATATTAATGTCGTAGTGATGCTACTTTTTTTAAGAAAGTGGGGCTACGACACAAGTCGTAGTTGAGTGTAGATCTAAAGAGGACTTATTTTTCAAAAACAAAAAATAAAAAACCTTTTTATAGATCCGCTCCTCGTTCCTACGACTGAGGGAGACCAATGGGCCTGTGGTAAGGTCGCGTAATCTCCCAAAAACCAATAAAGCCCCTAGTACAAAAGCTAGGGGCTCTTCTCTTTTAAAAGAATTAATAAATTTTACCTTAAGCTTTTACAGGATATAATAATGAATGATAGGATTAAATTTAAAAGAAGGAAAATATGGATTTAAATAATGTAGATAGCTCAGAACAAAAAACAAATAAAAAAGCTGAGCAAAAAGAAAAAGAACAAGAAGTTAAAACTACAAAATCCATAGATAAAATGGACAACTTAACTCAAAAATATTCTAAGAAAAAAGACAAAACCAAATTGGCTATTATTCTTAGTACAATTTTTGCCTTACTACTAATCATCGGTGGAGGATTAGCTCTTTACTATTCCTTAATTTACCAGAATCCGGATAGAATTATTAGTGACGCGCTTATCGGATCATTCAAAAATAATAATCACATTAAAGCTAAAATAACTTCTGATACTACCTTAAGCCAAAATCCTAGATTAATACTTAAAAATCTTGAAATAGAAACTTACACAGATAAAGATCATAAAACCGAAAATAAAATTAACGCTTCCCTAACCCTTAATAAACAAGATTTTGACGTTAAAGCAAACATTCAAACCGAAAAAGATAAAGCTTACTTCAAACTTGACAACCTAGATTCTTTAGCAGAGATACTTTTAAAGAATATGAAACTTCCTGATTCCGCAATTAACTCCGCCAAAAAGGAATTACAATCCTTAAGCGAAAAATGGATTGTTATTGATCAGAAGACCAAAGGAAAAAATAGTTGTCAAACTGAATTCATAACGGACGTTCTATCTTCAGATAAAAAAGAATTCGGAAAAGCTTTTGAAAAGAATAAATTTATTCAAGCAAAAGATAAAAAAGATGGTAAGAATGGATTAATCGGTGTTAATTTTGAATTTAATAAAAATAGCTACAAAAACTTTGTAGATGCTATCAGTCAAACAAATCAAGTAAATAAATTAAAAAGTTGTTTAAAGGAGACTACTACTAAAGATCCAGAGAAAGTTTTTTCCGACCTCAAAAAAGATATAGATAATCTCGAAAATTTATCTGGTACTATTTGGGCAACAAAATTCGGACATAAGCTAGAAGCTATTGATTTTAGTCTAAACGTTAAAGATAAAGCCAATAAAAAATCAACTTTAAATGGTAATTTTGAATTTAATACAGAGACTAAACCCATAGACATTCCTAAAGATACTATTAACACTCAAGAATTTCTAAAAGAGTTACAAAACGCAGTCTTTAAAGGACTATATGCCAAAAACGGATAAGAATCCTAAAATAGGTTAGTCAAAAAATCGACACATCTAGTAGATTGTAATATTAACTTCACTAGATGTGTCCTATCTGCCTATAATTCTCTTTTATCTATCTTTTATATCAGTTATTTATATTGAAATAAAATACTCTTTTTTGTATACTTACAGAGTAAATGCGGGTATAGCTCAGTTGTTAGAGCGCTTCCTTGCCAAGGAAGAGGCCACGAGTTAGAGTCTCGTTACCCGCACCAAGAAATAGATTATCAGACACAAAAGGTGTCTTTTTTATTTTAATTTGGCCAATATAATAATTTACTTTTTATTACCATTTTTTATCTACAACAAAAAAATAAAAACCTATTTATTATAAATAATAAAATATAGCTATTTTAGTAATATTGTATAATCTATTGCATGGCGTATAGATATCCAAAAGGAGCTAAGACTCCAACAGCTATAGTTACAGATGTCATAGCAACCGTAGCTTGGATAGATTTTTTGCTCAATATTAAGCTACCACACATCTTATTTCCTATTGATATGAATAAATCTGCCAAAGACAATGGAGAATTATATAAAAAATATGAAAAGTTTCACGATGATGTAATACAAAAAATGTCTTACAGGCAGAAAATAGATATGTTTTTTGCTTTATCCAACATAGAAGATTTGAAAATAAATGGTAAAATCCTTAAAACAAAGAGATTATTCTTATTTCTCGGAGAATTTCGTAATAAAATTGCCCACAATCCAGCTATGTCTCTTATGATTGCCAAGAAAAAATTAAGTACAGATTCTGTAGGTTATAAGATGTTTTATAAACAATACGAAAATTTTCATAAGATGTATAAGATATTAGAACCAATAATAGATCAGTTAGAAAAATCTTTAAATTTAAATCATTACATTTAATTCCTAACAACTTACAAAAATAAGCAACTTTGTTTTATATATTCTTGTATTCTTAATATAATAAGACTTAACGCGTTTTATATTAATATTTATAAAATTTATATCTGACAACTTTTATTTTTGTTTAATTCTTCTTATCCTTACTTGTTATAATATAATCATGAAGAAGCAAGGTATATCACTTAAAAAAATAGATTTCAAAAAATCTCTACATAAAAGTGTAAGTAAACTAAAACAAACCGCAAAAAATATATCTACTTTAATAAAAAAGAATCCTTTATTATCCTTAGACGTTGCCTTACTTAGCATTACCTTTGTTGCTCTATTATTTTATTTGAGCTATTTAGCACAAAAAATAAATAATGGATTGCTTCTTGATTTTCATTTTGGTTTTTCAGCAACTACAGCTAATACTTTTATTAGCAATCTAAGTCCTATAGGAGTTGAAAATTATCATAAATTCCATAAATTTGAGACCTACTTCATACTTACCGCAATGGCTTTATTTAGTTTTTTAATCTATGTTTTAGCAAAAAAACAATCCAAAGAAGCCAAAAACCTTATTTTTATACCATTAGCTGCTGGCCTATTTGATTTAATCGAAAATTTCGCCATTGAAAATATGTTAATCAATGGACTAAACGAAAACATGTTAAAACTTGCTTCTTTCTCAACACAAGTAAAACTTCCACTACTTGTAATCACTATAGCAATTATCTTAATGGCTTTAATTTCTCATATTATTAGTAATCAAAAAACTAAAGATAAATCAAAAGATTCTACAAAAAATAAAGATAAAAAACAAAAATAAATAGAAAAAAAAAGAAAATAGAGCCTCATAAAGAGGCTCTTTATTTTTTAAGTTTTTTACTATTCTTTGTTTTTATTTTCCTTTTCTTTGTACATGAAGGCTTCCTTCATAAATTGAGCTAGTATAAACAAAAAGACGCTCAATAAGATGCTCATAACAGCGTTTGCTGTAGCAAACATTTTTATGTCGTTAAAACGCCCCATTATCATCATCCCCTTAAGAGACGATAGTGCAGCAGCAAGGCTATTACTGTCTCCGTCTAACGACTGAAGAACTCCCACATCGCTACCAATTTGTATCGATGATCCCACAGCGTAAAGTGCAACAAGCACTGCCGCGATCTTCATAAAGAGAACAATCTTTCTGAAGTCCTTACTAAAGGCTCTTACAGATTGCGCTCTCTTTTCCTTGGAAAAATATCCAAAGAAAGTAGAAAAGCTAAACTTTTCTGAATTTACATTGTTTGTATTAAAGTTAGTATTAGTTACTTGGTTTTGCTGGTCTTCCATAAAAGTCCTTTCATGAAAAATAGAAGCCCTACGGCTTATATTTTCTTTAGTTTTAATATAAGCCGTCCCAACCCTTGAGACGACCTTTAGACCAAATTTTATTTAAAAAAATTGACCCGAAGGTCATCTCAATATCTTTCCTATCTAATACTAACAATCACATAGTAATATAATTTTATAAGATTAGCAAACATAAGAAATTTAAAAATAAATAAAAGAATAACCTTAATAAGGTTATTCGTAACAATCCAGGTTTGGTGGCTCCTCCCAGACTTGAACTGGGGACACAAGGCTCTTCAGGCCTCTGCTCTACCAACTGAGCTAAAGAGCCACTTACCCAAAAATTATATCATATAAGATGACTATTTCCCAAAAAATTATTTTTTGATTTCGCTTGCAACTATTGAATCTATAACCGCACCGTTATTAGTATTTTCTGGTAACAAAACTAAGATTTTTTGGCTTGGTTCAACTGCAATCTTTTCTAAGGTTTGTAAGGTTCTAATATTAATACCATTTGGTGTGCGAGATAACACTTCAGCTGCTTCTGCCACCTGGTCTGCGGCTGCCTTTTCTCCTTCTGCTGAAATAATCACTGCCCGACGTTCACGCTCTGCTTCAGCCTGTTTTGCCATTGCACGTTTCATATCATGAGGTAATTCAATGTTTTGAATTTTTACGATCTCAACATCTATTCCCCATTTATCTGTTTCGTTGTCTACAATTTCTTTTATCTTTTGAGAAATCTCATCTCTTTTAGACAAGATTTCATCTAGTTCCATATTACCTGTTACGTCTCTTAATGCAGCTTGAGCAAATTGGCTAGTTGCGTAAATATAATCAGTAGTCTCAAGAATTGCTTTAGATGCATCTATTACTCTTAAATAAACTACTGCATCGACATTTACAGTTACATTATCTCTAGTGATAATTTCTTGTTTTGGAACATCTACAGGCGTAGATCTAACATCTACCATTCGCATTGTTTGTATACCTGGAATTAAAAATCTTAAACCAGGCTCTTTAGTGCTAGTATGTCTACCAAGAGTAAGTACCACACCACGTTCAAACTGACGCACTACTTTTAATGATGACGTCCATAAGATAACTAAAATTACAATTATTACAATCCAAAATTCCAACATATTTCCTCCCTTTAGATATTTTCATTATATCAATAAAGGATAAGCTAGAGTATTACCATTAAACACACTAAAATATAATTATGTTAGAAAGACCACTTGCCGAAAAAATGCGACCCAATTCGTTAGACGAAGTTATTGGTCATGACAAAATAACCGGTAAAGATGGCATCTTAAGAAAAATTATCAACTCTAAAAAACCTACTTCTTTAATATTCTGGGGACCAGCTGGAATTGGTAAAACTACCTTAGCTCGTATCTTAGCTAATGAACTTAATGCTAACTTTATTGAGTTATCTGCCGTAACAGCTAAAAAACAAGATGTTATAGATGTCATAAAGCAAGCTAGAATTAACTGGAATTTAAATATTAGAACCATCTTATTCGTAGATGAGATTCATCGATTTAATAAAGCACAACAAGATAGTTTCTTACCACACGTAGAATCTGGCCTTATTACCTTAATAGGTGCAACTACTGAAAATCCATCCTTTGAAGTTATTCCTCCAATGTCTTCTGATGCAAAAATAATCATCCTTCTGGCGATAAATTTAGGATCCTCTCCAGCATCTAACATTCTAGCTAGATAATATAATGTAGCGTTTGTATCGCTACCGCGCATTGA
>SDRK01000001.1 GCA_007845205.1 TM7 phylum sp. oral taxon 350 | reverse complement strand
ACTATGACTACGTAGCAATGAGCTTTGTGCAAACTGCAGATGATGTTATTGCAGTTAAGAATCGTTTGCGAGATCTTGGCTCACGAGCAATGGTAATTGCAAAAGTTGAAACAAAATCCGCTATTTTAGAAGAAAACTTAGAGGCTATTGTAAAAGCTAGTGATGGTGTAATGGTTGCACGTGGTGACCTTGCTGTTGAAGCTGGGGCTTCTGTAGTGCCAATCGTACAAAGACGTATTATTGAACTTTGTCGTAAATATGGACGCATTTCAATTGTCGCTACTCAGATGATGGCTTCAATGGTAGATAGTCCTGAACCAACTAGAGCAGAAGTAAGCGATGTTGCAACAGCAGTAATTTTAGGTGCTGATGCAGTAATGCTTAGTGATGAAACAGCTGGTGGAAAATATCCAATTGAGACTATTAAAGCTATGCGAGATGTTATTCTTTACACGCAAGATAACATTAATGTCGATCAGGTGGATGTTCGCGTTCCAGAAAAATCAGATATTGAAGATTCAATCTCACACGCAGCTGTTGATTTAGCAGCTACATTAAAGGCAAAAGCAATTGTTGCTGAGACAAAAACTGGTGCAACAGCTATGGCTGTAGCATCTTGTCGACCAACAGTTGAAATTTATGCAATTACTCCAGATAAAAGAGTTGCAGGTCAATTAGCTTTACGTTATGCTATCAGGTCTTTTGTGCGCCCAGAAGGGGATAAGCTTGGTTTATTACTTGCTAAAGAACAAAAAGATAAGGGTATGTTAGGCGAAGCTCCAGCTCGTGTCGTATTAGTATCTGGACGCCAAGTTGGACTTTCTGGTGGCACCGATACTATTCGTGTCCGTGTGGTAGAATAAAAATAAGTAAAAATAGAGGGTGGGATGACTTTTTATAAAAAAACAGTTAGGGATGTACCGCTTGATCACAAGATAGTACTTGTTCGGGTGGATTATAACGTTCCTTTAGACGAGAAGGGAAAGATTGCTGATGATTATCGGATCAGGGCAAGCCTTGATACGATAAAATATCTATCTTCTCGTGGCTCTAAAGTCATCCTTATCTCTCATTTAGGCCGACCGAAAGGTGTAGATAAGAAGTTATCCCTCCGTCCAGTAGCTGCTAGATTAGCAGAACTATTAAGACGGAAGGTAACTTTTATCTCCGGATCTTCTGGCCCGGTTGTGGCGGCTCAGATTTTTCGTTTGCCTAAAAACTCAGTTATTTTATTAGAAAACTTGCGTTTTGATCCGCGTGAGGAAGAAAACTCTTTAGAATTTGCAAGAGACTTAGTAGCTTGTACGAATGCAAGATATTTTGTTGAAGATGGATTTGGTGTGGTGCATAGAAAACACGCTTCGACAGATGCTATTACCCATTTCTTACCTTCTGTAGCAGGATTTTTACTAGAACGAGAATATCTTACCTTAACCAAAGCTATGCAAAGGCCAAAGCGACCACTTGTTGCTGTTTTAGGTGGTGTTAAGGTAAAAGATAAGATTGAAATTATTGACCGATTAATAGATAAAGCGGATCGGATTTTAATTGGTGGTAACATGGCTAATACTTTCTTAGCTAATTTAGGCTGCAATATGCAAGCTACACATGTCGAAGAAGGTGTTTCTGACATTATTAAGGGCATTTATAAGAAAGTAAAAGAAAAAAATAAAGGTCATGATTTTATTTATTTGCCAGCAGATTTAGCAGTTGCAAAAACTGAAAGTAAGAATGCATCGCGTAATAGTGTTGGTGTAAATGATTTAAAGCAAGGAGATATTGCTTTAGATATTGGTGACCGGACTATCGATATCTATTGTGATGTTATTAAAAATGCTGGTACTGTTATTTGGAATGGTACGGTAGGTAAAGCAGAGCTTGAAAAATTCTCTTATGGATCGGCAAGGATTGCTTTAGAATTAGCTAAAAATAAGCAGATAGATTCAATTCTAGGCGGTGGGGATACCACAGATTTTATTTTGCATTGGGAGCCATCTGGCAAGAACTTTACACATATTTCAACCGGTGGTGGTGCAAGTCTTGAATTAATGTCCGGAAAAAAGTTACCAGGAATTGAGGCTTTACTAGACGCATAAACTAAAGTAAAAATGGTAAACTAAACATAAGGAATATGGCAAGAAAAAAGTTAATTGTAGGAAACTGGAAAATGCACTTTAATGTGCCTGATTCTAGTATGTATGCTCATAAGCTATCTGAGCTAATTAAAGTTTACCGTGACGTTGAAGTTGTGGTTGCTCCAACAATGCTTGCCGTGCAGACACTTTCGTTACAAGTTAATTACCGGCAGATAAAATTAGCCGCACAGAATTTTTATCATAAAGATAGTGGTTCCTATACAGGTGAAGTATCGGCTAACATGCTAAGAGGTATGGTAAATTACGGAATAGTTGGCCATTTTGAACGTCGCAACATCTTTATGGAAAGTGACAAAGAAGTTAGAAAAAAAGTTGAAGCTGCTATTCGTAATCATATCAAGCCAATTATTTGTGTTGGTGAGACATTACAGGAACGAATGGATAATGAGACTAAAGCGGTGCTTCACGATCAGGTGTACTCAAGTTTGGTAGATGTTACAAAAGAAGATTTAAAAAACATTGTTATTGCTTATGAGCCAGTTTGGGCGATTGGTACCGGTGAACATGCTTCAGCGGAAGACGTTAAGCGTTCTGTAAGAATCATTAGATCTCTAATTCGTACTTTATTTGGTCAGGAAGCCGCAAGTGATGTACGAATTTTGTACGGTGGTAGCGTTAATCTTTCTAACGCAGATGTTTATTTGAATGTAGATAATGTAGATGGCCTCTTGATTGGTGGAGCTAGTTTAGATGCTTACCAATTTAGTGGAATAGTTGAGAAAGCCCATTTTATGCAACTAGAAGAAACAAAAAGGAGGATAGATGAGCGACTTTAATTATGATGAATTAGATCGAGCTGTTGATTCGGCAATGAAGCAATCTAGACCAGTTAATTACCAAGATCCAACTAAGATTACTCGTCCTCCAGTTTCTAATTACCGTCCAGTGTCTAGACCTCAAGTTAGTCAAAGGCCACAAGCCGTAGTCTCATCTCAGCCACCAGTCCAGTCTCAAATGCAGAACCAGGCTCAAGCTAGAGTTATGCAATCTCAGCCTCAGTTTCAACCTAAGGCTCAGCCTAATATGAATTACAATTACCAAAAGCCAGTAGAACAATCAAGGGTTAATAATGTTCCTAGTTCTCAATCTAGTATGACTAGTTCTAACTCTGTTACTAATTCTATGCCTAAAATGAATGTAAATCCTGTTAATTCTGTAACACAAAAAGCACCAGTTGCTCCTAATGTAACTACATCAGTAGCTAATATGTCTAGTTCTGCTCCTACTGCTAATAATAATGTTGTTGGTACTAATAACATTAGTGCTGTTAATAGAAACAATATGAATACGAATACTGGTGTAAACCAGCAAGCTATGAAAAGACCAGTAGTAAATCGTGGTCGCTTTATGGATATGGTTCGTTCAGGATCAGATGCAAATAAAACAAAACCTATGAGAGCTAGTGCTTCGACAGTTAATGTTCCTACGGCTAGTATTTCTACGACTAATCCATCTAGACCACCAATGGCTGGTAATGGTTCTGGCATATCACAAGTAAATAGGACAAGACCGGTTGGTATGCCATCTAATATGGGTGTTAAAAATCCAGGAACTTATGTAGGTAGTCAAGGTCAGAGAAGAGTTGTAACGCAAGCACCAATGCCAGCGCCTAAACAATCTGTAATGAGCGTAACTAAGCCTTCTGTACCAAGTCTTATAAAGTCTAGACCAATGTCAGGTTATAAGAACACTTCAAATGTACAATTGGGAGCTAATGAATTAAGAGCAAAAGATGATACTTCAGACAAGACTGAAAAATTAGTTCATAAGCCAATGACGGTTATTCAACCAATATCTGAAGAATTAAGAAAAACAGAACCAGTAACTATTGAGTCGCATCAGCAGGCTGTTGAGTCTGGTGATGAAGATTTAGATGCAATCATTAATGATTTTGAAAATGAAAACGAAGATTTAAATACTACACCATTTGTAAATACTAAGGTTGAAAAACGACCAATTGGTGACCCTATGGTAGTTTCAAGAGGAACAAGGCCTGTTAATAGACAGGAGGAATACCAGGATATACCTGCATTAGAGCTTAAGAAATCACCTATTGATACAAGAAAGAATCAGATAGAGCGTAATTCGATTCCAAGACAATATAAAGAGACTAGACCAAAGAGTGATCAGGTGGTTGGTATTTATGACCAGGAAGCAATTGGCATGGATGGTATTCGTCATGCTAAGAAAAGTAGCAAAGGTTGGATGAAGGTTTTTGCAATAATCTTAATCTTAATTATCGCAGCTGCTGGCGCGGTATATGCTTTTTATAAGTTTTAGTTTAGTAGATCTAGTTAAAAGTAATTGAAAATGCATTAAATATAAATAAGCCTAATTTAGGCTTATTTATATGTCAGCTTATATGCCATAATAGAGAAGATGGATATGACTTATGGTCTTAATGACCAACAAAAAGAAGCAGTATTAATTCTTGAGGGGCCACTTTTAATTTTGGCTGGTGCTGGCAGTGGAAAAACAAAAACTTTAACACATCGGATTGCTTATTTGTTGCATGAGACTGATATTACTTCGGACGAAATTTTAGCAGTAACTTTTACTAATAAGGCAGCTAAAGAAATGCGAATGCGCTTAGCGGAGCTACTTAATCGCAATCCAGATTCTTATTCTTTTATGCCTTATATGGGAACCTTTCATGGTATTTGTGTAAGGCTTTTGCGTGAAGATGGTGAAAGCATTGGCATCCCTTCTAATTTTGTTATTTATGATGAATCAGATAAACAAGGACTAATTAAGTCTGTTGCGAAGAAGCTAGGAATTAAATTAGATTCTGGATTAAAAGCTAGAACTGTAGCCAGTATGATATCTTCTGCGAAAAATGAAGCAATGTCAGTAAAGCAATACGCGGAATTAGCTTATGGTGATGTCCAGAAAAAGGTTGCTAGGATTTATAAGGAATATGAAATCTCTAAAAATATGTCCAAAGCTTTAGATTTTGATGACATTTTGCTCGAAGCTTTAAGGATGTTTGAACGTTCCACCGCTATCCGAAAAAAATGGCAAAAAAAGTTTCGTCATATCATGATCGATGAGTATCAGGATACAAATAATGTACAGTATCGGCTGATTAAATTACTAGTAAATGAAAAACGAAATATTTGTGTGGTTGGGGATGACTGGCAATCTATATATTCTTGGCGTGGTGCAGATTTTCGAAATATTTTGAACTTTGAACATGATTTTACTGGGGCGAAGGTTATAAAGCTAGAACAAAATTATCGGTCGACAGGATCCATCTTAAAGGGTGCAGCTAGTGTTATAAACAAGAATAAGAATCGAACCACTAAACATCTATGGACAGATTGTGGAGATGGTATGCCAATTAAGATTATTGCTTGTCGTAGTGATCGGGACGAGGCTGCTAAAGTTGCTAGTTTAATCCAGGATAAGGTATTAGAAGATGGGCGAGATTTTAGTCACTTTGCAGTACTTTATAGAACGAATGCTCAGAGCCGTGATTTTGAAGATGCTTTTATTGCTAGAGGTATTAAATATAAGATAGTTGGTGGTTTAAAGTTCTATGACCGAAAAGAAATTAAGGATTTAATTGCTTATTTGAGGTTAATCTACCAACCTGACGATAGCGCTTCTTTTGCAAGAATTGTAAATTCACCAAAACGAGGGCTTGGGGCGGTTGGTGAATCAAAATTAGAGGATTATCGCTACAGTAATAATTTAAACTATATAGATGCTTTACTTTTGGCAGAAAATATTAGCGGTCTTCAGGCAAAGACTAAAGCTAATCTGATTAAACTTGGTGAAGCCTTAAGAGATTTAAACATTGAACTTAAAAATGGAGCAAAACCAAGTGAGATTTTAGAAGCTTTAATTAAAAAAGTAGATTATGAATTAGAGATTAAAAATGATTTAGCTTATGAAGAGCGTATGGAAAATATCGGATCTTTAATTTCTAGTGCCGAGTCTTATGTCTCGGTAGACGACTTCTTGGCTTATATTTCTCTATCTTCTAGTTCAGATCTTGAATCTGAAAAAGGAAGTGTGACTTTAATTACTGTTCATGCGGCTAAGGGGCTAGAATTTAAGGTAGTATTTTTAGTTGGTATGGAAGAGGGGATTTTTCCTAGCGCTATGGCAGAACAAGAAGGCGAAGATGGATTAGAGGAAGAACGAAGACTATGTTATGTTGGTATGACACGAGCCGAAGAAGAGCTTTATATGACTTATGCATCATCTAGATTACGTTTTGGCAATATTACTTATTCCGATCCTAGCCGCTTTGTATCGGATGCTGTTTTAGGTGGAGCTGAAGAAGTTAAGAAGAATAGCAATGTCTTAAGTCTAGGTAGAACTGAATTAGTCGAAGATATTTACGATAGAGAAGTTGATTTAGAAATTGGTACACGGGTTAGAAGTCCAAGCTTTGGAGTCGGTGTAGTAAAGTCTATCGATGGTGTGATTTGTGAGATTTACTTTTCAGATCATGGGCTTAGAAAACTTAATTTAGAATACGCTTATCTAGAGAAAATCTGACTTTTTTACTATAATGCTTATAGGTATTACTACCTTTTTGATTTATGCAAACTAAATTATATTTGTTGTTTATAAAGAATAACCTGAAATATCTAGTAGCTTTACTACTTATTTTATTATTTGCTTATCTTGTTACGATGCCAAAAGCTAAGGCCAAAGACGTTTCAGGATCTAATAAAATCTTGTCTGTTTACGATAAAGGTAAAACCACCCAGATCTTAACAGATAAAAAGACTATTGAAGAAGCTTTAAAAGATGCTGGTTTTGTTCTTAGTGAAGCCGATATTGTCGAACCGGCTAAGAACACTGAGATTGTTGCGACTTCCTATTCGGTAAATATTTATCGGGCACACTTAGCCAGTATGCAAGATGGCTTTAGTAGAAAAAGAATCATGACTGCTAGCTCGGATGGTAAGGAAATAGCCAAGCAAATGGGGATTAAATTAAGACCAGAAGATCGGGTGGATACTAAAAAAGACAACTCGCTTGAAATGGCAAAGACTGGTATTAGTTATGTAGTAAGAAGAGCTCGTCCAGTAAAAATATCCTTATATGGCTCTGAAACTACTATTTATTCTTTAGCTGAGACATTAGAAGACCTATTAAAAGAGAAAAATATTACATTAAAAGATGAAGATCGAGCTAATTTTCAGCCAAAGGATAAACTAAATGGTGATTTAATTCGTATTTGGCGAATTGGTGTAAATACTCAAACTGTTGAAGAAGATATTAACTTTACTACAGAAACTATTCGTGATGCTAATCATGATATGAATTATCGTAATGTAAAACAAGAAGGTAAGAATGGCAGAAAAAAGGTTACTTATGAATCAGTAATTAACGAAAAAGGCGAGGTTACGGATAGAAAAGTAATTAACTCAATTGAAATTACACCAATGACACCAAAGATTGAAGTTGTTGGTACTAGTATGCGTTATACTGGTGGCGGTTCTAAGAGTGAATGGCTTAGTCAGTCAGGAATCGATCCTGGTGATTGGGGCTATGCAGAGTTTCTGATCGGTAAAGAAAGTCATTGGAACCCTAATGCATATAACGCATCTTCTGGTGCTTGTGGTCTTGCTCAGGCTTTACCTTGTTCTAAGGTTCCTGGTAATGGATTTAATCCTGTTGATTCATTAAGGTGGGCTAATGGATACGTTAAGGGGCGCTATGGCGGTTGGGCCGGTGCTGTAGCTCATTCTAAATCGACAGGTTGGTATTAATGCTAAAGAATAAAAAGAGTTTAGGTCAGCATTGGTTAAAAGATCGATTTATCTTAGATTACATTGCAGATGAAGCAGATCTTAATAAAGACGATGTTGTTTTAGAGATTGGCCCGGGGCTTGGAACCTTAACTTCTAGTCTTTTAAAGAGAGCAGGTAAGGTAATAGCAGTTGAATATGATGAAAATCTAGCAAAAAATCTGCCTAAACAATTTCCTGGTAAGAATTTAGAAGTTATAAATATAGACTTTTTAAAATATGATTTAGATGAGTTAGATAGGGGTTATAAGGTGGTGGCAAATGTGCCTTATTACATTACGTCTAAAATAGTAGAAAAGTTATTAGTAGCGAATAATAAGCCTAAGAAAATAGTCTTATTAGTACAAAAAGAAGTGGCATTAAGGATGGCGGAAAAACCAGGAAATCTTAGTGTGCTTGCTATTGCTTCGCAAAGTTATGCAAAAGTTACTTTAGGTGGTGTTGTAGAAAAAGAATTATTTACACCGCCACCAGAAGTTGATTCACAAGTAGTGCTTTTAGACCTTTATGATAAGCCAATTTTTGCTGACTATTTAACAGAAACTGAATATATGCTTCCAGTAAAAAGAGCATTTTTAAATAAACGTAAGAAACTGATAAGCTCTTTAAATGGTCTAGTGGGTGATAAGGCGGCAACTAAATCATGGTTAGAATCTTTAGATATAGATATAAACAAACGAGCTGAAGACCTATCTTTAGACGAGTGGCTAAAAATAGCTAAGAGCTTAAAAGAAAAAGATAATTAAATAGCGAACAATAAATAATAAAGACTTGAGTATTAACTGAAACTGTTAATATTATCGACCACTTTAAGGTTTAAAAAGGTGTAATTTAACGTTGCTAAGTTAAAGTTTGTATTTTTTATTTAAGCGGTTTTTAGCGGATAGATATAAAGATATAATACAAAGTAGGAGTTAGTTGTGGCAAAGGGAATAATATATTTGATGACTACAGTTGTTCCTGGTCTTATTAAGATTGGTAAGACTAGAAATGATCAATTTGAAAATAGAATGAGATTTTTAGAAAGCAATGGATATGCTAATATTACGGGACTAAAAAGAGAGTTTGCTATAGAAGTGGATGGATACGACGATAAAGAAAAGCTTATTCATGACATTTTTAGCAAAAGTAGGATTATTGGTACTGAGCTGTTTGCATTAGATATAGAGATCGCTAAATCTTTATTAGCTTCTTTAGATGGTAAGCAAATTTATCCTAAGGATAAAAGTAAAAAAGAAGTATTTAAAGAATCTACAGAGGAAATAAAGCTTAAGATGAATGAAGGATTTATTCCAGATGGAGAATATGTATTAAATCGCAACATAAAAGGCTTTGGAAAAGTAAAAGGCAGAGCCATTGTTAAAAATGGAGTATTTACGGTATTAAAAGGAAGCCTTTGTGGCAATGTTGACAAAAAGTATGTACCTTCTATTAGAAGAAATGCAAAAATAAAAGATAACATATTACAAGAAGATATTATATGTATGAATCCATCGAGTGCTGGTTGGGTAGTCATTGATAAATCTAACAACGGGTGGATGGAATGGAAAGATTCGCAAGGGAATTCTATTGAAAAATATAGAGACAGATAAAAAGTAGTTTATATATAAGCTAGTTATTATAGAAAAACGATGAGAGTTTGTCGTCGTGTTTGATTATACCTAAGAAAAATTCCAAAAAGTTATAGATAGGGCGATGATTGCCTGTGAGAATAGTGGACATAAAATAGCACACGATTTTGCCGAGGTCAGCAAAATCGTGGAAGCTGGAATTACAAGTAAATCTATTAAGGATTATAAACTTACGAGATATGCTTGTTATTTAATTGTTTAAAATGGTGATTTAAGAAAAGAAGTTAAAGCATTTATAAAAAAGAAAAAGCGAAACCAAGTGGAGTTTCGCTCTATATAAAACTAATATGTATATACGCGTATAAACTACACATTAGTTTTTTTATTTTCATGCATTAACCAAGGCGGTAATTCATGAAATCTGTTACATACTGGAGATTGATTGCAATCTCCTCTAGTTGATTTATTTTTTTAAGTTTTGCTTTTGAGAGCTCCTTTTTGTCTAAAAGGTTGCTGGTAAGCTCTATTATATTCCCAGCGTAGTCACTGAGGTTTTTCCAGTCTCCTTTCGTGACTGGTTCTTTAAAATTTGATTTAGGATTATTATGCTTTCTTATAATCCTTCCTAGGTCCCCTATACCCGAAAGAACTAAAGCGTGGCATATGTCTCCTATACCATTCTTGATGTCCTCGATATTATCGTTGACGTTTTCTTTTAAAGACGTATCAAAATTCATAGAATCCCTCCGTATCTATGGTTAATTTTTCTACCGGCGGAATTCCACTTGATAATTGCACCGATAGATCTAGACAATTTTTAAGATTCCAGATCTACCGGCACAAAATTAAAAGTACATCTTAAAGACGCTATAACGATATAATAAAAAAGCTTTAAAAGCAAGAATAAGCGGTAATAGAGAAGAAAAAAGTGGAGCAATCGCTCCACTTTGGTGTTTGGCTATTTTAACAGACTGTCTATTTTTTCTATAACCTTTCCTTCTATATTATTTAGAATTCTTAAGTTATAGAATTGCTTATGATCAGGGACTTCATCTTTTGCCTGATTAAAAGCATTTTCGATTTTTTCTCTTCCGTGATAAAGCATATCACGGATGTCTTCTAGCTGTTCTTTACGTAAAAGAACGGATTTTTTATTTAGTTCAGATAAGACCTCGTAAACCTTATCTAAATGAGCTGTAAAGAAGCTATTTTGCTTCCTTCCTATCATTAACATGATAGAGAAACGAATATCGAACTCATATTCGTCTAATAGATCGTCGAAGTCTGTAATATTAGCCTCCCAAAAGGGTAGAAAATCCATATCTCGCCCCTTTCTCCTTATATCGGAAAAATTAAATTTTAAAATAATTAGCGAGATACCTTATATCCCGCTTTAAAGGCTAGAAGAAGGGGTAGCTTTCAAAGCGAAATATAAGTGCATTACATATTGTAACAGATATAGGTTTTATAACAATAAAAAAAGACCCCGGTGAGAGGGCCAAAATATTTATTTTAGTATAAAAAAGTATATAGGTTGTCGGCAACCTCGAGAAGATAATCTATTTCTTCTAGTGTTACCTCCGACGTACACTCTTTTAATTTTAATTCGAATAGCTCATCGGCTATTCTTTCTACTTCTTTTTGTATTTTTAATTTTTGTTTTTCAGATATGTTTAAAATCCGTTTTCTTAGTAAGCTTCCTAGTAAGTTCACGAGAGCATCACTCTCTTCCGAACCTCCTCTTACTAAATTTGTTATGATTGATGATAGTGCGAGGTTGTATTCATACAATTCCTCAGCAACTTTGTTGTTATCAATCTCTTGGCACTTAAACATATTTAGCCTTCCTGCCGGAAGGGTTCTGTTTCAGTCCCCCATCCGGACTTTCTGGGCTTCTTAAAAAGCCCTTAAGTTTTTCTACCCTCCAAAGTTTCATTTCGCTCACCCGAGATTATGCTTTGGATTATATGCTTTATTGGTTTAGTTGTTTTATTTAGAGCACATAATTCAAAACATAATTCGGGCGTAACAAGTTTAGTTTCTTAGGTAAGAAAGGCTAAAAATATTAGGTTCGTGATGATTTGCATCACGCATATATGTTACCATAAATAAGCATAATAGTCAAGATTATGGTTATGTATATTCTGGATAAGTCAAGACTTTTTGTAAAGATTATTTATGATAAGATGAAGTTAGTCTTAATTATTTTTGTGGAGGGTACTAAAAGAATGAGACTTCGTACTAGACTTAGTGGTCTTTTAGATTTATCTAAAAGTGTTTTATCGCTAGGACTAATAATGGGTATAATGGCGTTTTTCTACACTGTTATAACAAATAAGCTAGAAGTAGAGGCTGTTGATACTACGACAAGACTAGCTTCTACTGGAATGGATGTAACGACATCTTTGATTTTAGCAATCGGTATTATTGCGGTAATGTCAGTTGTAGCTGTGGTTGCT
Organism: TM7 phylum sp. oral taxon 350; assembly: GCA_007845205.1. Classification (GTDB taxonomy): domain Bacteria; phylum Patescibacteriota; class Saccharimonadia; order Saccharimonadales; family Saccharimonadaceae; genus SDRK01. The sequence goes on along the minus strand of SDRK01000001.1, from coordinate 25,124 downwards.
AAAAAGGGCTTGAATTAATAAAAGAAGGTCACATGACCTTCTTTTATTAATCTTGTTAATCATTAATCTTAATGTTGTTTGATCTTATTTTTTTGTTACTTATTTAGTTTATTAATTTTTGTACTTGTTTTTTGCTTAGTTGCTTTTTATTTTGTTTTCTTGCTTTTAGTTTTTATTTCTCTTGGAGATAAGATGATTAAAGCAAGAATAGTTAGTGCTGCAAATATATAGGCAATAGATGGTTTTGTAATAGATAATATTGGCGTTGCAATATAAAGAATAAATAAAGCTGAGAATTCAATTAGCTTTATAGCTTGTTTTTTAAAGCCTAGGAAATAGGTAAATAGCACAGCAAATAAACCAATTAATGTTGGAATCATTAGAATCAGTATTAATTCTAATGTGTCTGACGTAACTGGTTTTATTGGTCCTATCATGGGGTAGATTGCGTTTCTAGCATTACCACCCAAAGTAGTAGCAAAATAAGACAAATAAAAGAATCCAGCTATTACAGAAAGCCATAGGGAGATAATTAGAATATTACGAACTAGCGGCGTAACAATCGGATTGATATTAAAGATAAAAGTATTTTTAGGACGACAGTCCGGATATCTAATAATATTAATAATTGTGCCGACCGACCATAGCAACAAAAGAATAATGTAAGCAATAGCTAATGTTGGTGAAAATTGGTAATTATAACCATGAGTCAAAAAACGTCCAGCTTCATCTAGCAGTAATCCTGCTCCAATTCCCATTAAAGTAATTAATAGATAAGTAATCTTATTTTCTTTTACTTTGTCATAAGTAATGAAAATTACGATAGTTAAACAAATAAGGAAAGTGCCAATTAAAGAGTGTGGTAATTGTTTATCTGTTAGAAAATAAGATTTAGTTAAGAATTCAAAAAGAACTCGCATTAATAAAATAGTAAGAAAAGCTGAAATAATGAAAATGTTTAATATCTTCTGGTGATTATTAATACTACTGTCTTTTTGGATCATATATTTTCATTATACGCATCTATTTTTATAAGAGATAAAAATGTAAGGATAGAATGTATTTCTCTTAATCGTTAAAATGCTTTTTCTTGACTCTAATATTTTCGATTGTTATTATAGCTTACATGTCCTACAAATAGCGAGTAATTGGTCGAGATGGGACAAGTAAATAAAGGGAGAAAATCACATGTCAATAGCTGTCGAATTTGTGTCGTCACGACGCAAAAAGATCGCAGTTGATGTGGTGCCTGCCGAATGGCAACTTTACCTTGTATAATTAGGTAGAGTTAAACTAACAAAGAAAATGGAAAATAAAATAGACCCTAAGGCACCTTGGGTCTATTTTTATTGTTTTTTATCTGTTTTTTTGTTTTTTTATCTTCTTTGTTTATTCTATGTTTAGATTATATTATCTATTTTATTGGTCGATAACTAATACTTCTTAATGTCTTTGATATCTACTTTAACTTTCTCTAGGTTTTCTCGTATTAAGGTTTCTAGGCTTTCTTTAGATCCCATTTTTTTAGTGTCGCTTAGACTGTCTCCATTAAAGAAGATGGAAGGGGTGGCTTTGACTTCCATTTTGTCTGATTTGGCGATTTTTGTGTCAAAATCGATTTTCTTTTTAACTCTACTAGATGACATATCACTCTTGAATTGTTCGAGATTTGGAATATTAATGGATTTTGCAATTTCATAGAAAGTATTGGTACGATCTGCAATGTTTTGGAGTCCCCAGGTATTTTGTTTTTCAAGAACTGCAGTTTTCATTTCCCAATATTTGTTTTGAAGACCTCCAGCGATAATAGCGGCTTGAGCGGCTAAGGAATTAGTGTGTGCTGGGATAACAATGCTACGAGATACATAAGTCATTTTGTCTTTATATTTTTCCATAACACCATCTATGGTTGGATTTAGTCCAGCGCAGCCAGGGCATTGTGAGTCGAAAACTTCAATAGTTGTAAGTTTTGCCTTTTCTGGAGCAAGGCCTTTATAGAAATCGCCAATTTGTCCATTGTCTTCATTTGGTCCAATGTATTTTGTAATGTCATATTTAGAAGTATCGATATTTTCTGAGGTGTCCTGATTACGCTTCTGATCTTTTGCTAGATAAAATACAAAACCAATAGTTGCTAGACAGACAACTGCAAAAACAATCCACTTTTTCTTTTCCATATTCCTCCTTTTAACTAATGGTTATTATAACTTAAAAATTCGTTTAAAAGAGTTAAAAGAAGTAAAATAAAAGCATATGGTACAGCTAGTTATAATAGCGTTTTTGTTTTTAATAACTTTATTATTTGCTTGTTTAAAACCTATAAGGTCGAGCTATAGCGCTTTTGAAGTAAATAGGCTGAAGGCTCATAAAACCAAGAGTTTGGAATTTGATCGGTTCTTTAACCAAGCAAAAATAGAAGTTTTATTTCAAGCATTAACATTTGTTTCGTTTTTTATCTTAACCGTTTATGTAACAATTAATTTTAATTTATTTTTTGTAGTTTTACTTGAATTATTTTTAGTTCTCTTACTTGAATTTTTGAGAGGGCAGGAAATTGTTAACGGATTTACTTTTAAGCTATATAAGCGTTATGAAAAGCTTTTATTAAAGTTTTCGAATAAATACGACAACATACTTAGTTTTTTTGTGGCTAAAGATAGGAATGTGAGGTCTAGTTTAAAAGTTCATTCAAAAGAAGAACTGTTTTATTTACTAGATAATTCTAAATTGCTTTTGGAAGATGAGATGCTTTTACTTCGAGCTTCTTTTGATTTTAAAAAATTGCTTATAAAAGACATTATGGTGCCGCTAGAAGAGGCGGTCACTATAAGGGGAGATGAACTTTTAGGCCCATTAGTAATAAATGAATTACATAAAACTAAACATACAATCTTTCCAGTGATGCGTAGTGAAGGAGAAGTAATCGGACTTTTAAACTTAGTAGATGTAACTAAGGTTAATAGCGAAACGAAGAGTTTAAGAGCGATTGATTTAATGAAGGAAGACGTATTTTTTGTTGGTCAGGATAAGAATTTGGAAGAGGCACTTGGCGCTTTCTTGCGAAGTCACCAACACTTGTTTATAGTAGTAAATAAGTCAAAGAAGGCTATTGGTTTAGTGTGCCTTGAAGATATTATAGAAAGATTACTTGGAAGAAAAATCGCGAAAAGATAAGTAGGAAGAAATTGTGAAAAGAACGTGGATTATTGACACTACAAAAAAGCTCGATGAAAAAGTTGAAATCAAAGGTTGGGTGCAGACTAGAAGAGATCACGGAAAACTAATCTTTATAGATGTTAGAGATCGGTCTGGAATTATCCAGGCAGTGTTTTGGGCTGGCAGAGATCAGGAGCTTTTTAAGCAAGCATCTAAATTGCGTTCTGAATATGTTGTGAAACTAGAAGGTATTGTTCAGGCGCGTGGTGAGAAACAAATTAATGATGATCTTCCTACTGGAAGAGTTGAATTAGCTGTAACAAAGCTTGAAATTTTGAACACTTCTGAAACACCAGTTTTTGAAATAGAGAAAGCCAGTGAGACTTCAGAAGAACTAAGAATGCAATATCGATACTTAGACTTAAGAAGCGAACGGATGGCAGAGAATATTAAGAAACGTCACCAAATAATTAAATTAATTCGAGATGAATTAAATCAAGAAGAGTTTTATGAAATAGAAACTCCATATCTTACAAAAGGTACCCCTGAAGGGGCTAGAGAATTTGTTGTGCCAGCAAGACTTTCTAAAGGTAAGTATTTTGTATTACCACAATCGCCACAACAATTTAAACAACTTCTAATGACAGGTGGTGTGGAAAGATATTTCCAAATTGCTCGTTGTTTTAGAGATGAAGACACTAGAGGAGATCGTCAGGCTGAGTTTACTCAAATGGACTTAGAAGCAAGCTTTGTATCAAAAGAAGAAATTATGGAACTTAATGAAAAACTTTTGATCAAGATTGTAGAAACTTTATATCCTGAAAAACATATTCAAGAAGTACCATTTCCAAGAATTACTTATAAAGAGGCCATGGAAAAATATGGTACTGACCGACCAGATATTCGCTTAGATAAAAACGATCCTAACTTACTTGCTTTTTGTTGGATTGTTGATTTTCCAATGTTTGAAAAAACTAATAAAGAAGAACATCATGGGGCATACGGAGAATGGACGTTTACACATAACCCATTTTCGGCACCAATTGACGAACATTTAGAACTTCTAAGGAATAAAGAGAGGATTGGCGATATCATTGCCAGTCAATACGATATCGTACTAAATGGCTATGAGATTGGGGGTGGATCAATTCGTAACCATCGAGCAGATGATCTCATTAAGACACTAGAAATTATTGGACATAGTAAAGAAGCAATTGAGGTTAACTTTGGACATATGCTAAAGGCCTTTAGATTCGGTGCACCACCACATGGTGGAATTGCTTGGGGACTAGACCGATTAATCATGATTTTACAAAATGAGCCATCGATTCGTGATGTAATTGCTTTTCCAAAGACAGGTGACTCAAGAGACTTATTAATGGATGCTCCAAACGTTGTAGATAAGAGGCAATTAAAGGATCTTGGCTTAAAGTGATTAGAAAAATCTTTATTGGTTTTATACTGGTAGCTTTTTTAACGGTTACTTTTAATCTGTCAATTGTAAAAGCAGATGAACTGACAGATCTTGGACTAGATCAGGCAAAGATTGAAAATATTAAGGCAAGTTGTACTACTTTAACTGCTAGTTTGAATCAGCTTCATGCTTCGGATGGAGTATTGAGAGTAAACCGTGGACAGGCTTATGAGACAGTGTCTAAAAGACTTATTACGGTATTTAATGCTAGAGTAGCTTCTAATTCTTTAGATGGCTCATCTATGGTGGCAATTGCTGCTAATTACGATAAAGCTCTATTTGCATTCAAGATGGATTATAAGAGCTATGAAGACGCTTTAAAGGAAACTATTAAAACAGATTGTAATAAAGAGCCAGTTGAATTTTATAAGCATTTAAAGACTGCTAGAGAAGCTCGAAAAAAGGTTCATGAAGATGTTTTGGTCTTACATACACAACTTAATGACTATGGACAGACTTTTAGAAAATTCAAAAAGCAGATTTTGGAGACTAAATAATGGAGCAAAAAGAAGCTATTAAAAGTAACGCTTTGTCTGAAAAATGTTTTATTAGACCAGGCCAGAAGTTAGCTATTTTAATTGTCGGTTCTGTTCTTTTATCTTTAACTTTTGTTTGTATTAGTATGTGGCTTTATTCAGCAACTGGAGCAGAGCAAGTGGATCTTTCCCGCCCTGGTTTTAAAGATGTTAGAGGACAATCTTTTCAAAGAAATGAGGATGAAGATTCACTAGAATATTCAAATACTGGTCCAATTAATAAAGAATCTTTAGATGAATTTGAGAAGAAATTTGATAAAGCAGCAAAAGATGCAACCTCAGTAGAATCCTTTGCTTCGGATGTTCTGTCGGATAAGGCTTTAGGTATAGATAAAAAAGATTCTAGTGAAGATGTTAAATAAGAAAATAAAAGAAAAGTAAAAGAATGAGATTAAATAAAATAAGGAGCTGATACTCCTTATTTTTGTATTAATTAAAATTTTAATATTTTTGGTTACTTACAAGAATTAAAAGTTGGTAGAACTGCTAATTTAATACCATTCTTTCTAAAGGCTTTGACAACACGACGACGCATCTCACCAGATACTGACCATTGATCGGATGGTAAAGTTTTTCCATTAATAACAATCTTAATTGAATTTCCGGTAATTCCAATAATACCATCGAATTTTGGTGGTGATTGGATTTTTTTAACAAAATCAGGATCTTCAGCTAATTCAGCACCAACTTTATTAATAATCTCTGTAAGTAGATTAATGTCGGTGTCAGGTTCGACATCTAAGGTAAATCTAGCCATACTCCAACCCATAGTTTTATTAATTACTAAAGTAATATTACTGTTTGGAATATAGTGAACGTTTCCTTCGGCGTCACGAATAACTGTAGTTCTACCACCAATTTTTTCAACAGTTCCTGAAGAACTACCAATTGTTACAATATCTCCAGCTCTAAATTGATTCTCAGTAATAATAAATAGGCCAGTAATAAAGTCTTTGACTAGTGTTTGTGAGCCAAAACCAAGTGCAACTCCGATAATACCAGCGGAAGCAAATAAAGGAGACAGGTCAATGTTAGGTAAGACAATCTTTACTATCGATACAACAACTATGGATACTAAAATAATTCGCCATAGCATTTGAACTAGTGGTACAACGGTTTCTTGACGTTTTTCAATATCTTTACGGTGCCATTTCTTATGTCCAGATCTAATGGTCCTAATTGTGATAACTCTAGCAATATAACCAACTACATAGTAGATAATCACGCCACCAATAACTACATATAAAGCAGGAAGGCCAGTAGTGCTAAACCAATCTGGCTCTTTAATAATCTCTTGAGCAATCTTAGCTACGCCGTTACTGTCTGTTTCGGCAATTGTTTTAAGATAAGTTAATATCATAAGCATATAGTTTAAGTATAGCACTCTAAAGGTTGGTGCTTTTTATTTTTTAAGAGGTATTGTAATAAAATAGGTAAAGTTATGCTAAATCCAGACGATTTTATTATTACCAGAAAAAGAAAGAAGTATAAGTTTGCAAATTTTTCTAATTTCTCTAATTGCTATGAATTAGAAGAAGTGAATATAGAAAATGCATTAGATCATGAAAATATAACTTTAGAGCTTGGGGCAGGAAACGGAGTCTTTTCGCTTGGTTGGGCCAAAGCGCATCCTGAAACTTTTGTAATAGCTTTAGATTTAAAAGCAGATAGACTCTATACCGGAGCAAAACAAGCTTTAGAAGAAAAAGTAAACAATATTATTTTTGTAAGATCTAGAGCGGATTTATTTTTAGATTTATTAAAGCCACATTCTATTGATACTATTTGGCTTACTTTTTCTGATCCTTATCCTAAAAAACGTCAAGCGAAACATCGGCTTACGCATCCAGATTTTCTAGATAAGTACAGAAAGGTTCTAAAGAAATCTGGAGTGTTATTACAAAAGACGGATAATGATTCGCTTTTTGAATGGGGCAAAGAACAACTAATAGATAGTGATTGGAGAATAGTAGAAGAATCGAGAGATCTTCACGCCATGGAAGGTTGTGATGATATCAAGATAAAGACGGGCTACGAAAAGCGTTATTTAAAAGAAGGTAAGAATATTAATTATCTAAAGGCTAAACCAATTTAGTTTAATTTAGTACTTGCTTTTAAGTAGTTTTAGAATCTTTGGTGGCTCTTTAATGAAATTTTCTCTTGCCCAGTTATCTATAGAGCCGGCACCAATTAATACTACGGTTTCAGTTTTAGCCAAATTTAATATCTCTTCCGCTAAATTATTATCTAGTTCTGCTGTTTTTAGACTAAGTTTGGTTTTAACTTCTTTTGCTAAATCTTCTTTTTCGATAATCTTTTTTCGTTTTGGTTCTCTTGCAAGATAAGTGTCTAACCAAAATAGATCATTAATACCATCGAAACAATGAGCATATTCTTGCTTGATGTCGTATTGTCTAAGGTTTTGAAATGGCTGGTAAACCACACTAATTGGCTTATTTAACTCTTTAGCTATTTCAATCGTTGCTTTAATCTCTGCTGGATGGTGAGCATAGTCTGAATAGATATTATCTGCGATTTTTTCAAATCTTCTATTAGATCCTGGATAAGAATTAATGATTTTTAATAAATTAGCATCTTTTACATTAGGTAAGATATTTTTGATCAAAGCAAAAACCAGTAGTGCATTCTGACGATAAACCTTACCTAGTAGCTCTATATTCTTAATACTTTCGTCTGTTCTATCTAATAAAGATACAATAGTGTCATGAATTTCTATTTCACGGTTTTCTTTTAAGTAAGAGAAATCTTCCCTATAAATAAAGGTTTGTTTAGATTGGTTAATAAACATGCTAAAAGCATCTTTATATTCAGTAATACTAGGGTAAGTATCTGAATGATCATAGTCTATCGTCGTGATTAGTGACTTATGAGGATGGAAGTGCAAGAAGTTTTTATCGTACTCATCGCATTCGTAGATAAAATATTCAGCATCCTTTTCAAAAACACCACTTGGAGCAAATTTTAAAGTCGTACCAACTGAATAACTAACCTTGATACCAAGTTCTTTAAACGCCCAGATTAGCATGCTAGTGGTAGTGGTTTTACCATGTGTTCCGGCAACAGCTATTAGCTTCTGCTTAGATAGTTTAATTATTTTAGAGAGAAGATAATCACGTTTAGCGGTCTTGATTTTTAACCTTTTTGCCATTTTAAACTCTGGATTTTTATTAGAGATGGCTTTACTACGAATAAAACAATCGATTTTTTGTTTTTCAAATTCGTCTTTTAGAGATTCTCCATCTTGGTTGTAATAGATCTTAATTCCAATTTTCTCTAGTTCTTTAGTTTCAAGCGTTTGTTTTTCATCGCTGCCTAATACTTCATGTCCAGTATCTTTGGCAATTCTTGCTAGAGGTCCTATTGCTGAACCACCGATTCCCGAGAAATAAATACGCATATATCCTTGATTATAACACCTACCTCTAAAAAGTGTTTTTAGAGTGCGTCTAGCTAGAGAATAAGCTTTTGGCTATAATTAGGACAAGTAGGTGGGATTCCTCGTGGAGAATAGAAAAGAAGTCAAAAGAAGTATCAAGAATTTAAGGAAGATAAAGACTTGGCAATTAGTCTTGTTACTTTTTGTTGGTTCTTTTGCTTCGGCCACTTTTTTAAGAATCAATAACGTTGAAATGAGTAAGCGTCGTGAGGCGGTTTTAAAAAGTGATAAAGCAAAAGATCTAGCGGGGATAAAATCAGGACTTTACGATCTTTCTAGTTTTGTGGCATCACACATGAATACTTCAACTGGTACTTTCTTTTTGGAACAAACCTATAGAGAAGATGTAAAACAAGCTTATGAGAAGGCTTCTAAGGCGGAGGGCGAGCATGGCAATATTTTTGTTAAAGCCCAGGAAGTATGCGCGCCAAAATTCTCTAGCTGGTCGCTTGCGTATGTACAGTGTGTGGATCAGGAACTGGGAAAATTCCCAGCTGCACATTCTTATGAAGAATCATTAGAACTACCAAAAGCTGATTTGTATCGCCATGAATTTAATGCATCACTACTTTCTTTTGATCCGGCTGGCATTTCAATAATCTTCTTAGCGCTTATAGTGCTTATTATCTTAGCTAGAGCAATAAGCTTAATTATTCTAAAGATTTTATTAAAACGCTATAAGACACGTGTTTAATTCTACATCTGTTAAACAGAGGTAGAAATTGATGAATGACATAGATACCATTAGAAAGAGAAAAGTAAAGAGTTGACATCTGTTAGCTCTTTTATATACTCTAATAGCGTAACTATCTTTAATAGGAGGTATCCATATAATGTCAGCACCATATAGGTATGAAAATTCAAAAGGCGTTAGCTACTACTTGTTCAAAAAAGAAGTTGAACTACGTGGTGGACGAATGCAAACAATTTATTTCTTATCTAAGAGTGACACTTCAGAAAAAGGTGAACCATGTGATTTACCAGAAGATCGTGAACCTGTAGAGAACCCAAAGAACGGTTTTGTAACTCTAAAGAAGAAAAAAGCTTAAGTTTAAGATAAAAATACTTGCGCCATAAGCGTTATCTATTTAGAATATAGATAAAACAAAAAGGTGCCGGAAAACCTCTCAGGTTCGAGAGGTTTTCTATTTTGAAATAGAAAATAATAAGCGGATAAAGAATGAGAATAAAAAATAAGTAGCCATGATGCTACTTATTTATTTTTACTAAACTTGGTGGGGGTGGAAGGAATCGAACCTTCTACCAAGTGGTTATGAGCCGCCTGCTCTAACCGATGAGCTACACCCCCACGAAGGAATAGCTGATCCTATTATAGCCCAGATGTAAAGAATCGGCTATAATTTAGTTACATGATTAATCAGACGTGGGGCTTTTTAAATAAACATCAGGACAAAATCAATATCTATACTTTAGGTTATATTGTAATTATCATTTTCTTTTTTTATACAGTTTGGGGATCGATTTCTGCTATGCAAAGAAACTATTTAATGCAGCGTCAATTAACAGAAAAAGAGTTGCAATTAAAGCTAGTTAAGCTACAAGTAGAGAATTTAGAGCTTGAAAAAGCTTATTACCAGACAGATGAATATAAGGATTTATCGGCAAGAACAAATATGGGTTTGGCTACTAATGGTGAAAGTGTTTTAATATTGCCACCAAATAGTGAAATGGCAAGTAAAATAGAAGATAAGATTAGTATTAGTCCGAATGTTTTACTTCAAGATACTGCTAAAGTAGATGAAAGTAACTTTTCTCAATGGAAGAAGTTTTTGTTCGGTGAGAATCCACTAAAAGACGAAAAGAATAAAGACAAGTAAATCTATCTAATAAACCTATTAAGCTTTACAAAATAAATCGTTATAGCTATTATATGTAATGTAAATATCGCGGGATGGAGCAGTCTGGTTAGCTCGCTTGGCTCATAACCAAGAGGTCGGAGGTTCAAATCCTTCTCCCGCTACCAAGTTAGAAATTATAAAAACGCTCATTTTGAGCGTTTTTTTTGATGCTTTGATCTCGATTAATTTTAAAACTAATTGATTAATCTACTAGCAGCAATACGAATAGCTTCAGACCAGGTTAAAAAGGCGTGTGGGGTTTCTCTAAGCTGTTCTGCTGTCATGCCTAGTCTTACTGCTAAAGTAAGCTCACCAGCCATCTCGGCGCCGTTTGGAGCAACGATAGTGGCCCCGATAATAACATTATTTTTATCTGCGATTAATTTAACAAAGCCATCTCTAAAATCTGCTGTGTTAGATCTTGGCGTGGTATTTAGTGGAGCAATTGCTTTTTTGACTTTTAAATCTCTTTTTAGACAATCGTCTTCTTGCATACCAATTGATACTACATTTGGATTTGTCCAAGTAATTCTTGGCGCCCCTAAGTAGTCTGGAATAATCTTATTGCGGTGATAAAGATTAAAGGCAACAACTCGCGATTCCATTAAGGCACCTTGTGTTTCAGAATTTCTTCCAAGTACATCACCAGCTGCGAAAATATGTTTTTGTGATGTTTGTAAATAATTATTTACTTTAATACCAGTTGGATCGTATTCAATATCGGCATTTTCTAGTCCAAGATCGACATTTGGTGTAGTGCCAAGACATACTACAACTTCTTCGACATTAATGGATCGCTCGATACCGCCACGCCTAATTACAACTCTTTTAGTGATAGAAGACTTTGAGACTTCAAGTACTCTAGTGTGGGTTAGAAAAGTAATACCTTTTGCCTCTTTTAGATGTTTATCTAAAAGAAGGCCTACTTCTTCGTCTTCGTTTGGCAGGATTCTTGCCGAACTGTCTGCTAAGTAAACTTTTGTGCCAAAAGTAGAGAATAATTCTGCAAGTTCAATCGCTCTAGAATTAGAGCCAATAATAAACATGGTTTTTGGTGGTCTAGTGATATTTAAGGCACTATGCATAGTATGAAAGTTAACATCGCTAAGGCCTGGAATATTTGGAATAAAGAAATTAGAGCCAGTAGCAATTAGAAAGTTTTCTGCCGACAAATGACGTCTATTGATAGTAATTTCATGAGGGGTGATAAATCTAGCAATACCTTTAAAGGTTGATATGCCTTTTGATTCATAATAATTGCGATTGCCACCAGCGCCAGTTCGTTTAACTGCTAACTTTTTCCATTCTTGTATGGATGGATAGTTATAGCTTAAGGCGTTAGTTCTTAAACCAAATCGATCACCATGTTTAGCGCTGTCGAAAATTTGAGCCGTCTGAAGCATGGCAGACATTGGGATGTCTCCTAGATTGGGTGATTCACCACCAAAATCATCTTTTTCAATAATAGCTACCCTTTTGCCAAGCGCTGCCGATATTGTAGCGGCTGCAGAGCCACCTGCTCCTGAACCAATAACTATTAAATCGAAATCAAATTTTTGTCTTGCCATTTTGCTCCTTAAATAGTTAATGCTTCGTTTTGGTATAGGTAAGCTGCATCTGGTTGGTAGTTTTCCAAACTAGATACAGTTTTTCTTTTTAAATCATCTTCTGTAATTTCGGAAAATTGATTAGCCCAAGCTTCTACCTGATTGCAAACATGTGAAGCAATGGTTTCGGCTTCTCCTTGCAAGCAACTAGCAGATAAACAAGCTCCGAAGACTTCGTTAAAGATTTTCCCTTTTTTAAATTCTTCGCTACTATTTTGATTGATTTTTAAAATATTTGTTTTCATTTTTGCACCCCTTTATTTCAATACCTCAAAAACATAAATAAACAGAGATAGGATAATTAGCCCAGTACCGGCAATAAATTGTAAGAAGTTTTTATTTTCTTCTCGCCATTTTTGGATTTTTGCTAATTTACCGTTTTTATTAACTAAAATCGCTACAAGTACTAAGGAAGAAGTTGCACTAAGTGTGTAGAGAATAATTGCTAGTACTTGGTAATTAGGATTTAGTTTTGTAATGGTAATAGCTGCTAAGGATAAAGGTCCAAAGATAAATAGTAGCTCAGCGATAACACTTACCATACCAAGACCAAAAGCTTCAGAGAGGCTATCTGTTTTTTTAGAACGATTAGATATAAAACTCGCCATATCTCTTGGTAACCATAAAACAGTGCCTTTAGAGCGTTGGTAGTAAAAAGCCCATATTGATACACCAAGGCCAACACCTAAACCGGTAATAATAGCGGTGACCATTGGATCGGGATTATTTTCGTAATTAATCCAGAATAAATAGGTGAATGAGGTTATTAATAATAATGTTGTGGTTATTACACCTAATACAAAATATCTAGTTAGAGCTCTTAGTTTTCTTCTAGGGTTTAAAAGTTTTAAGTGACCTGAAGATAGGATAGTTAAAGATGAAATGCTTAATTGAAAAGAAGCGTGGATGAGTCCAGCTAACAGAATAACCCCAACTATTTCAATTAAACTCATTGTTGTTTATTTTTATTTACCCTATCTATATTTATAGCATAAGAGGGATGGATTGTCCTAATAAATAAAGGCTATGAAGGTAGCTATAAAAACTTAAATAATCCTTATCTTTTTTGGCTTATTTTTAGATCTTCTTATATGATATTATTCTAAAGAGAATGTCAGTAATAGTTAAAGTAGGTGGAGAGTGAAAAAGAAGAAAACGAAAAAACAAGAGATTGTTTTAAAAGTAGATAACGTCTATAAAGATTTCTATCTGCCTCACGATAAATCGCAGTCTGTAAAATCGGCAATTATTAAGAGTTTTTCTAAGCACGATAAAGAAGTAGATACTCAACACGCCTTAAGAGGTATTAGTTTTAAAGTTAAAAAAGGTGCATTTTTTGGAATTTTAGGACGTAACGGTAGTGGTAAAAGTACATTACTTAAGATCCTGGCAGAAATTTACCAACCAACTAAAGGAAAAGTGAAACATAAAGGAAAATTAGTTCCTTTTATTGAACTTGGAGTTGGTTTTAATCCAGAGCTAACAGGGCGAGAAAATGTATTTTTAAACGGTGCCTTACTTGGATTTAACAAAAAAGAGATTGAAGAAAAATATGATGAGATTGTAAAGTTTGCTGAACTTGAAGACTTTATGGATCAGAAACTTAAGAATTACTCCAGTGGTATGCAGGTGCGCTTAGCATTTTCAGTTGCTACTAGGTCTCAGGCAGATATCTTGTTAGTAGATGAAGTTTTAGCAGTGGGAGATGCTGATTTTCAACGTAAATGTTATAGATTCTTTAAAGACTTAAAGAATGCTAATAAAACAGTAATTTTTGTTAGTCACGACATGAGTGCGGTACGAGAGTTTTGTACTGAAGCTATTTTAATTAACGAAGGTAAAATAACGCACCAAGGAAGTGCAAATAAGATAGCAAATCAATATTTGAAGTTGTTTAATGTAGCTGAAAAAGATCAGGAAGAGAATGGCGAAGAAGATGATGTTGAAACTCGTTGGGGATCTAAAAAAGTAGAAGCTAAATCAATAAAAGTTGTTAAACAAACTGATGATGAGATAGAAATAGAGTTAAAGCTTAAATCCAATGCTGACGAGGATTTAGAGATTGTTGCTGGTCTTCGAGCAATGGATTTTATGGGAAAGTTGGTAGCTGGATTTAATACCGAACAACGCAAGAAAAAGATAGTTGTTAAAGCTGGTCAAGAAAAAACCTTAAAAATAACAATGCCAAATATCTTTGGTTCAGGTACATATTCAATTGATCTGACAGTTAGGATGGACGAAAGTCAGGGAGGAATTATTTTAGACAACTGGGACAATTGTTTAGAAGTAGATATTGCTAAAAACTATTTAAGTAATTTTTCAATAACACCTTCTATTGAGTTGGAGGAGAGCTAGTATGAAAGATGAGGATGTAAGACACCTATCTCAATTAGAAGGTGAAGAACTTCTAAAAAAACAGCATGAGATTTTGCTTAGCAAATATAAAATCATGAGAAGCAACATGTATAGGATTCATAAAGCTCCCATAAGGTTTGCTCTAAAAAGAATATATTTAAATTTAATTAAGCGAGGGTAAGTGAATAAAAAGAAGATAATTACTATCTTTGGTGCTAGCGGATGCGGGAACGTTGGTGACGATCTTATTGGTGTTACATTAAAAGAGTATTTAGAGAAAAAAATAGATAATGTAGAGGTTGTTTTAACCCAACAACACAAGCGTGAATATATTATGGCTTCCGATATCGTTATTATTGGAGGTGGCGGCTTAATTTATGACTATGTAATGGAGAATGTAGATAATTACATAGATATTATCTTAAGAGCAAAACATTTAGGTATTCCTACTTATATGCTTGGTATGGGTGTACAACATGTTTTTTCAGTTGAAGCTAAGAAAAAATATGAAGACGCTTTCAAAAATTTAGATATGATAGAGACTCGTGGTGAAAGAGATTCTAAGATTATTAGAGATGATTTTTATTATAAAGGAAGGCTAGTTACTGGATCGGATATAGTTTTTTTACTTAAAGATTCAGTTCAACTAAAAAAAGAGCATCATGATAAGCCAAAGATTTTATTATCTTTAGCTGATTGGAAATTAGGTAATGATACCAATAACAAAATTGATCCAAAATTAGAAGAGAATTACAAGGCGTATCGTGAATACCTAAGGAAAGAGCTACCAAAAATTAAGGATGATTTTGATTTTATAATCGTAAATCAGGCAGTAGAAGATTTGGAATTTAGTAAAGAACTAGTTGAATTAACTGGTGGTAGATATGAAGCTTTTGAGACTATTGAAGATTCAAAACGGTTGTTAGATGTCTATAGTGAAGCCGATGCGGTACTTACGGGTAGATATCACGGCATGATAGCAGCAATTCTAACTAGGAAACCAGTTTTAGCAGTTTCGTTTAAGGGACATAAACAACATTATTTAGCAAAAGAGTTATTTCCATCTCTTGTCGATCAGACAATTACAGTTGGGGATTTTGTTAGAGAAAGGAAATTAGATTCGCTTTGCTCACTAATAAATAGCGATAAGTTTGGAACTAGTTCTGAACTTCGTAAAGCTTATAAGAAAGCTAAGGAAATAGATTTAGCAGTAAGAGATATAGAGCTAAACCTAAGATTTATTACTTCACCTGAGAGTAAGTAAGAAGAAAAATGATAAAAACATAATAAAAATGATAAATATATTAAATAAGAGCCATTTGGCTCTTATTTAATTAATCATTTTAATCATTCTTTTAATTATTCTTCTGGTTCATCATCTGGGACTTCTTCTAGAAGTATTGCAGGAAAGGCGGTGTATGAATGACTGCTATGATCTGCTTCTGTTTGGTAATACCAATTACCGTTTAATTCCATTTTAGCGACGAATTTTCTGGTTAGTCCGGTCTCGTGAATATCGCCAACAGTAATTTCTTCTGGAAGGTGATATTTTTTACTGTTTGCCTTAAGCTGTAACTTGCGAGGGCGGGCAAAATCTTCGAATTCAATTTCAGTAACGTCTTTTGCTGGTATAGTAAAATCGCTATTTTGTTCGGTATCTTCTCTAGTTCTAAGGTAGGTTTCGCCGTTAATTGTTATTTTCGATATAAAGTAAAGTTTTGTCTTACCATTTACGAGATTGTCTTTTTGGCCAGTATATGGATTTACTTTTTGAGTGTCATTTTTTATTACCATCCAACGAGGTCTAACGAATTCTTCGAAAGATTTTTTTGTAAGATCGTTGATCGATACTCCAAGATCTAATTTGAGCTTTTCATCTGTTTCAGTACGGTAATACCAGATTCCTGAGTTAAAGGTTTTAGATGTGAAGACTCGTTCTAGATCTTGAGGCAGGTATGGTCCATTTGATTCGTCTACAACAAAGGTTTTATTGGTGTTTTTGTTAGTAGACATCCAAGTAGGGGTGATTTTTTCGTATTTTGAAGCTGGTCGCATTAAGTATGTTGAGATGCCAATTTCTCGTTTATTATAATCGGCTTCTGACACGTAGTAAGTTTTATTATTTACAATCGCTTTCTTGCTAAATTTAATGATACGTCCGCGACCGATCATATCTCCAGCATCTCTTTCTCTTCTGTAATCAGTCTTTCTTATATCTCTAATTAGAGTCATTTCTTTTTCTTGCTCTTCAAGATCTTGGTAAGCAATATCTACTTCTTTTAGCTTACTAGATGGTATACAGAGTGGAACGTCTATATTGTGATCGTGTTCAGTTCTAAAACACCAGTCATTAGCTGTTCTGATCTTTGAGACAATTTTTACTACTTTGCCAACAGGTAATTTACCATCTTGTTCATGGTCTTTATGAATAGTTAGATTTGTTTTATAGGTAGCTTCTTTTACTTGGAATAAACGTGGGTCGGATAAGTTTTCAAAACCACTAACATGTGGATCACCAAACCAATTCCAATAAGTAGACCAGAAATTACGGTTACCATAGGCGCTACATCTATCTCCTAATCCATACATGTTATTAAGGGCAGCTTCATTAGGCTGGTAAGGAGTGTAAGTGTAAAGAGCGGCAGTAGCTTTGTTTTTTACGTAGACATCACTTCCATTGCATCCAGTTTGGACTACGTTATATAGAATGTTTTGAGTTTGATAAGGTCTTTTATATTTCCACCAGGGCTTTTCATTGTTGTCTAGATAGAAACGAAGTAAAGCTGCAGCTGAATACATTTGGATCGAGAATCCGGCATATCCTTGATCGCAATTTGCCGATCCATTTGGTCCACTATCTGGACAGTGTGATCCCATAGCGTATTTGTATTGGCTTTTCATAGGCCAATTATCTCTAGTTAATGGTCCTGCAGATTCGGTGCCAATCTTAACAAGCAGAACTTTTGGATCGATATTGAAGCGATTAGCAGCATCTTTAATAATCCAAGCTGCACTTTTAGATCCAGCTGGTGGAGTTGCAGTAGGATTATCGAAATTGCTTGCTGGCATACCACCGCCAGCTTCGAATTTTGGTACTTCATAATATTTGTTGAGACAGACATAAGGAGGGCCAGGCCAACCTTTTATTTTTCTTGCAAAAACAGCACGTTTTTCATTTGATCCATACTCATATGCTGGACGTTCACCATAAAGGTCACAGTCTAATTTGGAGTCTAAAAAGCGTTGAATATCTTCTTCGCTCATGCTGTTACTATTAGTGAAATTGTTGTCACTAATAATTTCACCAGCTCGCCAACGATCTGCGGATAGAGCATAAGTATTTAGCGTTTTTTGAGCAGCAAAAAACAAACCACTAGCAATTATTGCAATAGAAAAGATGGAAGAAAAAACTATTAGAGGTTGTTTTTTAGCTTTTGGTAATTTTAAACTCATTATTTTATCTCGAATGTAGTAGATGTTGGATCACTTTCGTGAGTAGGTGAATCTACAGAAAGTGAAGCTGTCCATCTACCTCTATTAAGTTCGCTTTTAGGTATGGAAAAACCAGCGCAGGAAGAAAAGTCTGGGGTAAACACTACATCCGCTGATCTTTTAATTGTTCTTCCATTACCTTTAATCTCTAGGTGACAAGTTCCTCTTGAGATGTTACCGATTTTAGCAAGAAAAACTGTTTGATCTGCTTTGACTTTAACTTCTAAATTTAAAGTTTGCTTTTTTGGCTTTTCTACTGGTTTATTTTCTGTTTCTTTTTCTTTATCTAGAAAATCTGCTTTTTGTTTAGCATTTGATTTATCTTCTTCGGTTGGTTTTTGATCGTTCTTCTTATCTTTATCTTCAGTCTTTTTGTTTTCAGTAGATTTTTTGGATGCGTCTGTTTTTACAGTTGATGTATTAGTTTCGCTGTTATCTTCGCTTTGTTTTATCGCATTATAAAAAGCAAATGTTGTTCCTGACAAAACTAAAACGACAGCAAGGATGGCTATTATGATTTTTGTTCTTTTTTTCTTCATATTTTTTATTTTATTTTTTATATAGTTTTATGCCTTAATTTAAGCATATGAATTATGCTGATTCAAGATAAAATTACATGGATTTTAGAGTGGTATAATCTAATAAAGAAAAATATAAGTAAAGTAATAATTTTAGGAGACCTTGATTATGTCAGGACACAGCAAATGGTCGACGATTAAGAGACAAAAAGGCGCTAATGACGCGAAACGTGGTGCAGTTTTTACTAAGATTGGTAATCAGATAGCAATTGCCGCTAGAAACGGTACTGATCCAGATATGAATCCAAGCCTTGCAATGGTAATTGAAAAAGCTAAGCAAGCAAATATGCCTAACTCTAATATTCAAAGGGCAATTGATCGGGTAAAAGATAAAAACGCAGCAACTTTAGAAGAAATAGTCTATGAAGGTTACGCACCAGGTGGTGTAGCGTTAATCATTGAAACGGCTACTGACAATAAGAATCGTACTTTTCCTGAAGTGCGTCATGCTTTAACGAAAAATGGTGGTACTGTGGCTGATTCTGGAAGTGTGATGTTCCAATTTGATCGCAAAGGTGTAATTACAGTAAAAGCTACTGGTGATGATGCTCTACTTGCAATTTTAGATGCTGGTGCTACAGATGCTAATGAAGAAGACGAAATGATTGAAGCAGTTACTGATGCTAAAGATTTAATGAAGGTTAAAAAAGCAATTGAAGATCAGGGACTAACTGTTGAAGAAGCTGAACTTCGTTATGTTGCAAAAAATGATGTACCAGTTACGGATAAAGAAACTGCGGATAAAATTATTCGCATTATGGATGCACTAGATGATTTGGATGATGTCTTAAATGTCCATTCAAATGCAGATTTTCAAGTTGATTTAGGTGAATAATGGCTAGACCTTTAAGAATTCTTGGTGTTGATCCAGGAACGGGAATTTTAGGTTTTGGTGTTATTGAAATTAATGGTACTAGTACTAGAGTAATTACTGCAGGAGTAATTAAAACACCTGCTCATACGCCGCTTGAAGATCGGTTGCTTGAGATTTATGAAGGTATAACGAAAATTATAGAAGAGACTACACCAGAGGTTTTATCTATTGAGAAGCTTTATTTCTCTCGTAATATTACTACCGGTATTGGTGTCTCTCATGCTAGGGGTGTGGTGATGCTAGCGGCAAGACAAGCGGAACTATTTTTAGCAGAATATACACCAATGCAAATTAAACAAACTTTAACTGGGTATGGTAGAGCAAATAAAAAACAAGTACAAGAAATGGTAAGAGAGCATTTAAAGCTAAAGGAGATTCCAAAACCGGACGATGCTGCCGATGCATTAGCTGCTGCGATTACTTACCAATTTATGGCAAGATATGGTTTAGATAAACAAACGCCAACGGTTTAATAACTAATTAAATTAAGTTGATTCAATTATTAATAGAATAGTAAAGGGAATAGACAAAAATAATGATTGCACAGCTAAGAGGAAAGATTGTAGAAAAATATGATAGTTCAATTATTATTGATGTTAATGGTGTTGGCTATGAAGTGTTGGTTTCTAGTTTAGATTATGACGATGCTTTACTTGAAAAAGATGTTAAGTTCTATACCTACCATCACGTGAGAGAACAATCTGAAGAACTCTTTGGTTTTAGTTCACTTTCTGCGAAAAAAGTGTTTATGCTTTTAATTACTGTTCAGGGGGTAGGTCCTAAAGCTGCTATGGCAATTTTATCTATAGCGGATATTGAATCCGTACGCTCGGCAATAGCGGGATCAGATGCTAGTTTTATCGCTAAAGCAAATGGAGTTGGTAAAAAGACTGCTGAACGTATTACTTTAGATCTCCATGATAAAGTAGGCCTTCCTAATGTAGTACCTAAGATTAATAGTCAAGTGGTGACAAAAGAAGACGATGCTTTAGAAGCTTTGATGGCTTTAGGATATTCCTTATCGGATGCATCTAAAGCACTTAGTGATATTGATCCTAATCTTTCTACCGAAGAGCGAGTAACTAGAGCTTTAAAAGGCAATTAGTGTAAGATTAGATTATGGCTATTGAGCGAATTATTGATACAAAAGAGCATGAAGATTCAGATGAAAAGCGAATTGAAAATAGCTTAAGACCACAAACTTTTAAAGAATATATTGGACAAGATAGATTAAAAAAACACTTAAAATTAGCAATTGAGGCTGCTAAAAAACGCAATGAGCCTATTGACCATGTGCTTTTATATGGTCCAGCTGGTCTTGGTAAGACTACTATGGCAAGTGTGATTGCAAATGAAATGGGGTCAAGTATTAGAATTACTGCTGGCCCTGCTATTGAAAGAGCAGGCGACTTAGCTTCAATCTTAACTAATTTACAAAATGGAGATATTCTGTTTATTGATGAGATCCATCGATTATCTCGTGCGGTAGAAGAAGTACTTTATTCAGCAATGGAAGATTATAAGTTGGATATTGTGATTGGAAAAGGTCCGGCAGCTCGTAGTGTACGACTAGATCTTCCAAAATTTACCGTAATTGGAGCAACTACTAGAACAGGGTCTTTAGCGGCTCCATTAAGAGATCGGTTTGGTATAGTTCATAGATTAGAATTCTATAATGATGAAGAAATCTCTAAGATTATTGAAAGGTCGGCAGGTATTTTAAATACGAATATAGATAATCAGGCTTCACTTTTGCTTGCTAAACGATCTAGACTAACGCCTCGAATTGCTAATAGACTTTTAAAAAGAGTAAGAGACTATGCTGAAGTCAAATATGCTGGTGAGATTACAAAAGAGATAGCAAATCTTGCTTTAGAGTTACTTGAAATAGACGAAAAAGGCCTAGATCCAGCTGATCGAAATCTCCTAGGTAGTATTTATGAAAACTACCATGAAAGGCCAGTCGGTCTTAGTACGATAGCTGCCTTAACTGGTGATGAAATAACAACCATTGAAGATTTTTATGAGCCTTATCTTATTCAAATTGGTTTCATTGAAAAGACGCCTCGTGGTAGAAAATTAACTAAAAAAGCTATAAAGCATATCACGGTCAAATAGATATTGGACTTTTTATTTTTTATTTTTATCTTGATTATTTTGCTTTAAGGCATAAGCATTATTTGCTAAAATAAAAGTACTTAAAGAAATAAAAAGAGGTGAATTAATAGTGAAAATTAGTAGAGCGATTTTTAAGGGTGCGTACCTGTCGGTAGCTACCTTAGCTTTTGTTTTGGCTTTTTCTAGTAATACATATGCCGATCCTATCAATGATACGGATTTTGTTATGACAATTGATACAAGGCTAGGTGGTAATCCGGCTAGTACGGATTTTGTAATACCAACTGATGGATCGGGGATAAATTATAACGTGCAGTGTGAAGCTGGTGGAGCTATAGTTACTGGACAAACTGGTGACTATACATGTAACTATGGAACACCTGGTGTTTACAAGATTCGATTGAGTGGTACGTTGCCACAATTAAACTTTGGCCAGTCTGGTGGTAACCGAGCTAAGTTGGTATCAATAGACCAATGGGGAACTATTGCTTGGCAGTCTTTCTCACATGCTTTTGATGGTGCATCTAATATGAACGTTCTAGCTACAGACGTTCCAGATTTAACCCATGTTACAGATATGTCTTATATGTTTAATAACGCTAAAAACGTTACTGGTGTAGCTAGTTTTAATAACTGGAATGTATCACACGTTACTAATATGAATAGCTTATTTGCTGGAGCAGAAAAATTTAACCAGTCTATTAGCAATTGGAATGTCTCAAATGTTACAGACATGACCAAGATGTTTTATAAGGCAAAAGAATTTGACCAGCCAATTAATACTTGGCACACAGATAGTCTAAATACCGTTACGGCAATGTTCTTAGGCGCAGAAAAGTTTAACCAACCAGTAGATAATTTAAATTTTTCTAACGTAACTTCAATGTCTAATATGTTTTCCGGTGCTAAAGCATTTAATCAATCACTAGACGGATTAGATACTTCGCATGTAACTAATATGCGATCGATGTTATCTGGTGCTACAGCTTTTGATCAGTCTTTAGGTGCTTTAAAGATTGAAGCTGTAACGGATATGGGTGGAATGCTTAATAATTCCGGACTTTCTCGAGAGAACTATGAAAATACTTTGATTGCTTGGAAAAATAAAGAAGCTAATTTACAGTCAAATGTTAATTTGGGCGCAACCGGTCTTAAGTATTGTTTGGCAAAAGATGAACGGCAATCATTAATTACAAATAAATTTTGGACGATTAGTGGAGATAATTATAATTGTTCTGATTTTCAGCCAACCGATTTATCTTTATTTAGCTTGTTTACTTTATATGAGAACATGCCAATAGGTACTAATTTGGGTGGCATGATAGTTGCAGCACCATATACTTTAACCGCAGATAAATATAGCTTTTCTTTCTGTGGTGGTCCTAATGATGAGTATTTCTCCTTACACGGTAGTATGTTAGCTTTAGCAAAATCACCAGATTATGAACAAACACCAACATTAACTACTTGTATTAAAGTCACTACTCCTTTTAATCAGACGTTTTCAAAGACTTTAACTATTAATGTAGTTAACTATTTATCTTTGTCATATGACGATAACGGATCAACTTCGGGTACTAAACCACCTGAGCAAGAGACTTATATGAATGGCGACTTAGCGACTGTTGCTAATAATGTTGGAACTTTAGCAAAAACAGGTTACGTTTTTGCTGGATGGAATACCATGGCAGATGGTAGCGGTACGGATTACTCTGCAGGAGACACTTTAACTTTAACTGGTGATGTAAAGCTATATGCAAAATGGACAGCAATCTCAACCCCACCAACGCCTCCAACTCCGCCAACGCCACCAGCTCCATTAACTCCTACTACGCCTTCTGCACCTTCATCTCCTGCTAGAAAAGCGGAAGGTGAGCAAAGCGAGAAAAGAAATAAACTTTCTCAGACTGGTGATGACATGATTACCTATCTAACAATTGTCATGATGCTAACTGGCGGATCGATCTTAGCTTTAGTCAAAAGACGTGCTTTATAGACTCTTATAGGTATAATTAGGGTATGAATCTTGACGAAAAGAAACCAATTGCTTATAAGGCAAATGGTGAGCCTATTTACTCGCTAGATGATTTGCATAAAGAAAATTTTGTAGATAAAGCGAATAATACGAATTTTAACCCTGATAGTAACGCAATAAATTTGGGCGCTGATACTGGAAGTGAAGAGTCAAGCGTATTGCCAAATCAGGTGGTAGAAACTCCAGCTTCTGCTCCTGTTCAGCCACAAGCAGTTTATTTAGCTCGTCCAGCAGAAGGTCATGATGTAGATATACCACCTGAAATTGCTAGAAAGCATTCTGAATCAATTAGGATGTATCCAAATCTTAATTTGAGTGAACAAGAATACGTAATATCTTCTTTTAAGAGATATTCAATAGGGATCTTGCCAATTTGGATCATGGGATTAATTGATGCTTTGGCATTAGTTATTGGATCACCATTTCTTATTAAATCGGCACAAGAATTCTTACCAAGTTTTGGAATAATTTTGCCAGATAACTTTTCAAACATAGCTTTATTAATAGTTGCTTTTGCTATTATTCTTTTAGCAACCTTTGTATATGTAGCAACTTATGTATATAACAGCAATCACTTTTATCTAACTAATGAGAGTGTTATTCAAGTAATTCGAGATGGATTGTTTTCAAAGAGAGAACAAACTATTACCTTAGGCAATATAGAAGATGCTTCCTATTCACAAAAGGGCATTATGCAAAACTTATTTAATTACGGTACGATTCGCTTATCTACAGAAGGTGATGAAACTACTTATACTTTTACTTATACACACTATCCAGAACGAGAGAAGAATCTTTTAAACGATGCTGTAGAGGCTTTTAAACTAGGTCGTAAGGTTAGAGACTCAGACGAGTTTCAAGGTAGAGGCTAGAATTAATTAGATAATTTAATAGTTAAGTTAAATTAGTTTTGAATCATTTAAAATTAGACAATGAAAAATTAATTGACAAGGGGTGAATAAAAGCGTGACATAATGTCACGCTTTTATCTCTTTTATTTTTACTTCTGTTCTTATAGCTTTTTATTAATGTTTGCTCTTTACTTGGTAATCTGCTTCTTTTTTCATTGTGGTGCTTAAAAGATAGCTTTTACACTTTTCGTTGTCGCAATTAGTTGGCTCGTATTTGAAGCTTGAATCTTTTTCGTTAATCTTTTTACCTTCTGGATCTTTTAATAGTTCTAGATCAAGAGCTTTTGCTTTGCCATCTTCTTTAGTAGTTTTTTTTGCTTTTTCTTTTACTTCAATTTCAGCATTATTTTCCGACTTCTTAGTCACGTTTTCCTCCTTTTTCTGTCTTAACTCTATTATATCTAACAACCCCCTTTTTGATATATAATTAAAGCTAATGAAGAGAAAACAACAAGGTTTTACAATTTTAGAGCTAGTCGTAGTTATAGTCTTTTTAGGTGTAGCATTTTTCATTATTACCGAGCAACTAAGAGAACATCACCAAATTGAATCAGATAAAATGCGAAAGATTTCCATAAACGCAATTTATTATTCATTAGAAGAAGGATATTATAAGCAAAACGGCTATTACCCTAAAGAACTAAGCGAAGATAAACTAAAAACCCTTGATCC
>SDRK01000019.1 GCA_007845205.1 TM7 phylum sp. oral taxon 350 | reverse complement strand
AGATTCAATATAACGAAGATCATCAATGCCGTACTTTAACATTACCAATCTCTCTATACCACCACCCCAAGCAAAACCAGAATATTCATTTGGATCAATACCAGCTGTTTTTAAAACATTAGGATGAACCATACCACAACCTAGCATTTCTAGCCATTCACCAGGCTTACCATTTAAACTAGCTGGTTTTTCAATTGCAAATTCAAATCCCGGTTCAACAAATGGGAAATATGCTGGTTGCGTTTTAATCTTTAAACTCTGACCATAGTAAACTTCAAAGAACTGTTTTAGCGTTCCTAAAAGCTCTGCCATAGAAGCGTTTTTAGCAACATAGACACCTTCATACTGGTAAAAAGTATGTTCATGCGTTGCATCAACATCTTCGTTTCTAAATACACGTCCAATCGATACAGTAGCAATATACCCAAGTTCTTCTAATTGCTTCTTTCCTTCGGTTAATATTCTATATTGCATTGTTGAAGTATGTGCTGGAGCAATTAGTCCTTCTTTTGTTCTAAAGGTATCATATCCGTCACGAGCAGGATGATTTTTTGGGAAATTTAGAGATTCAAACATGTGAAATTCATCATCAATCTGTCGTGATTCTATACTCTTAAATCCCATGTGAGAAAAAATATTCTTAATATTCTTAATCTCTTTAGATAAAGGATGAATAGAACCTTTATTTGCAGTTAAAAATCTAGGCTTAAAATTAAAGTCGATATTAGCGTCAAAAGGTGCAGTCACATCAATAGTCTCTACCGCTTGATTTTTCTCCGCTTCAACTTTTTTATTAATAGCCTCAACTATTTCATTTTTTAGAGCATTAATCTTTTGCCCTAGCGAAGCTCTTTCAGATGGATCGACAGTCTTAATAAGTCCATAAAGCTTTTTTAGACCTTGGTCTTTCAAAACTTCCTGTGGATTTTTTTGCTGTTCGATTTCTAAAAGTAGCCTCTCTCTTACTTTTTGAATCTCTTCCATATCTAATAATTATAAACTTATTAGAGTATAGTTAAAGCTTAAATTGACTATTTACCATATTTGTTACTGCATAATATGCTAATGCTGTAACAACAATTCCAATAAACACAATAATAAACACAGCAGTTTTTGAGTCTTTCTGCTGTCCCTCTAAGAAGGCTTGATCTTCATAACCATCCATATTATTAATCAAATCTTGTCTATCGCCTTCTGGTCGGCTATTCGCTTTTTGACGAGCCAGTAAATCAGCAGCCACTTTCTTCTGTAGCTCCGATTGTTCATCATCTTGTCTTAAATAAAGTCCCATTTTTTTCACCCTCTTAAAATATTTACATTCATTATAACAAGCAAAAGCAAATTAAATCAGGATAATAAAAGGTAAAATGTTATAATATTCTCATCAGAAGATAATAATATAATGGAGGGAAAATTCTACAATGTCCGCAAAGACATCTAAAAAAGCTTCTGCAAAAAAGTCGAAAGCTCTGCAAAATAAAACTACAACTACTATAAAAAGTGAACCTAAAGTAAAAGCTGTAGTTGAAAAATCTACTCAAAAAACATTCTGGCAAAAACAATCCTTGAAAGCTATTCTGGGTGAGTTCGTTGGAACTATGGTTTTTGTCACTTTAGCGACTGGTGATCCATACAGTGGACTAGGCTTCTCATTTGGACTTGCTGCTATCGTTATGGCCTTATTTATGATTTCAGGTGGTCACGTAAACCCTATTGTAACTATCGGACTATGGTCAGCACGCAAATTCGAAGGAGCAAAAGTTCCTTTCTACGTATTAGCACAATTACTCGGTGGTTTTACATCTTTATTAATTACAAGGTCCTTATCACTTGCAAATACAGCTAACGCGCATATCATCCCTGAAGGATTCTTTAGTGGATTTTTAACTGTCGATTGGCCACTATTCATTGCTGAAGCAAGTGCTGCTGCAATCTTCCTATTTGGTGTAACAGCAGCCGTATCAAGCAAAGCTAAGGTTTCCGGCAAATCTCTAATGATTGGACTTTCTTTACTTGCTGCCGTCCTTACCGGTGGAATTATTCTAAATAAAGCTGTATCCGGCTTACCTCAAGACGTAAAGAGTGTCGATGATCTTTCAAAGGCCCCATCTAGCATGCGAGTTACAGGCGTAACTGTAAACCCAGCTGTTGCTCTTGGATCGACATTTACTAGCGATCGAGATTTAATGAAAAAACAAGTACAACAAAACGCATACGGATCTTCTCTATCACTATCACAAAGCGATTTAAATAAATTATCTCAATCTGAACCAACAAGATTAAATCTATCTACAACTATTATCGGTTTAATTACTGGTGCTGTTATTGGAGCTAACTTGTTTGTTGTTCTTAAAAATAAAGAAGATAGCGAAGAAGAATAATAAGAATAAGATAGAAGTATAAAAAACACCTCATAGATAATCTAGTAGGAATAGTTTTATATAAACAAAAAGTAAAGAGTGCCCTAGGCACTCTTTTTTATCTAACATAAGGCCAATCGTACTTCCAAAGGCCTTTATCATCTCCCCAAATGAGGAAATTTAATAGTAGAAGCGGGGCAAAAAATGCCAAAACCGTTCCCACAATAACCGGTATAATAAATAACTTTAAAATACCTATCGATATCCATACGAATAAAAACACGATACTAAGCATGTAGGTAAAAAGAAGCCCTACAAAACCAGATCGTTGTTCTAAGGCAGTATGAATCCCCCATGCAATAAGAGAAATTACTGCCATAATAAAAAATGGATTTTTAAAAATCATTAATTGCCCTTCCTTGTTCTTCATTATTTTAATGATCTTAACTAAGATATAATATCTGACACATAAAGTAAAATATTCATCATTAGTCCAATTTCAGTTTAAAATCAGCCAAAAGAAAAAGACCGCCTCCTTAGCGGTCTTTATTACCTTATTTTATTTAATATTTAGTATCATAATCCTCGCCATCAGGATTATCAACCATATTCTCGACGTCTCCTTTATGTTGCTTCGTTTCTATTTTAATTTTCGAAACATCAATAAAGAAGCCTTTACTATAGACAAATTCCGTTTTATTTTCTATATCTTTCAAGCTCTTTCCGCTATCTATATATTTTGGATCTTCATAGAAGGATGAGATAAATCCAAGTTGCAAAAATTTCTCATCTTTCTTTAAAGAAAAAAGAAAATGGACATTATTATCTTCTTCACCTATCTCTTTTTTACTATAAAAGCTATAGTAGCCTTCTACCTTCGTACCTTTAATACAGTGATGATCTGGTGGATATTCGTTCATACCCCCCTTACGTTCAGGAAGATCATAAAACACAGATACTGTATAAATACCTCTATTTGTCTTTAAAAACACTCTATCTATACTATGTTCTGACAAAAATTTTTGCTTTATACCTGGTTTCTTATTGATTTTGAAGGATATATAATAATACTCTTTCGCCGGAAGACAGTTTTCTATCTTGTCAATGCTAAGATCTTTTATCTCAAAAAGTTTAAGATCATAAACACCGTTATTATCAGGCTTCACCACTCCTAACTTTTTTGCTTCCTCATAGACTCTTAACTTGTCTAACTCTTCTTTATTGTATTTCTTTTCTTCTAGTTTCTTTGCATCCTTTACATCTTGCTTAGCCTCTTTTGAAGTATTACCTCTAAAAGATGGATAAGCTATAAATGCTCCGAATGTTAAAAACATTATAAGAAGCAGAAAATAAGGTAATATTTTCTTAATCTTTGGACTCATACTTTAGCCTTTCTTTGCTTAAATTGCTTTCCGATAAAAAACAAAAACTTAAAATTTATTGCTTAGGAACTTTCATTGTCAAAACTTTTTTATACTCAAAAGGATCGGGAAGATGCTTTGAATCATGATCATTGCGTTTTATCACTCGACGCTCACTAATTGTGTCGCGTATCATTGGCAAAGTAAAACGTATCTCCTCTATCTGATTCTCGTAACAAGCACAATAAAAATGCACATGTGCTGGATTGGTTTCTGTAAAAGGTTCGTATGCTACATAGTTCTCGTTATAAGTTCTATGAGTTCCAACATAATCACCATTCTTTTCTCTCACATCCAGTGGAGCTACACCCCAATCAGGTCCAATCTTGTACTCAAGTTGCAAATTCTTGTCCCTAGCATAAGATAGTTTATCTGCCCGATAAATAAGTGTATATGGCCTATCGTCCTTATCCAAGTCAGTTTTATAAACATCAAAATCGATTTCAGTACCAAAACCTTTTGGATTGGTTTTTAAAGTTAAATTCTTAACTTTTACAAGCTTAAAATCATAAACACCATCTTTATCTGGTGCTACCGTGCCAACTTTTTCAATCTCCTTATATGGTCTATTAAGATCATCTAAGTTTTCTGTGTATAGCCCATAATCCTGCTTTTTCGACTCTACTTTATCCTTATTTTGCTTAGCTACGTTTTCTTTAGCTTCAGGTTGACCCCAAACTTTATGTAGTGCAGCATCCCTATACAAAATAGTTGTTCCTATATAAAGACAACCAATTAAGGTTAATAGCGTCTTAGCCAGAAAACTTTTTCGCATAAGAACTACAGATAAAGTTATTATGACTAACGCAATTATTCCAACAATTAAGTTGGACGCCATTGGCACAAAAAATGCGCCTATTAATAGTAATAACAACAAAAAAGTTAAAATCTTTTTTATCATCGGATATATCCTTTCTTTGTTAATTAAAGTTAAAATCCTATATTTAAAGAACTAGTTCACCGCAAAGTGAACCTTAATGCTATTCTACAATGTTTCTTAAATATTGCAAAAGAAAAAAAGGCCACCTTATGTGACCTTTAAAAAAATAATTAAAATATTTTTATTTTTTCTTTAATTAATTTTTATTTTTTAATTTATTCCCCCGCCATTCGCGTGGTAGGCATTCTCTATGGTCATCCGAAACATCACCAGATAACCAAATAAAATCGCTTCTATTATGAAGAACACTATGTTTAGCCAAACCGGAAAACACTTCAATTTGAAGCGTAAAAATTCTCCCGTTAAGAACAATATTATGGCAATTATCGTTGCCGCAGAAAATGGCAAAAATAATGTGCCACAAGCTAAGATAATTAAAATTCCTGCTAGCATTCGTTTACCTACAATAGACATATATTCTTTCATACATCTTCCTTTCTTTGTTATGTATATTAAATAACAAGGCTCACCGCAAAGTGAACCCTAACGCCATTGTATAATATTTTATAGATTTTGCAATTACTCAATTTCTTGAGGCTTATCTATGGCAAACGCTTCAACCGAAGTTTCACCACCAGATATTTTAACAATATCTTTATCTACCTTAATATATTCTTTTTGAGCATTGTTAAAATGCGATACCGTCGTTCCTAAAGTTTTACCAAGCTTTACCATATATTCATCGTATTTATCTAAATGTTTGCCTAGCTCGCCAACTCGCTTTTGAATATCCTTAGCGTTCTTTTCAATTTCAAGACTTCTTAATCCTTGCATCACAGTTTGTAGATATGCCATTAAGCTAGTAGGAGATACTACAATCACATGTTTTTCATTATAGGCATAAGAAATTAAATCTTGAGAAGAGGATGCAGTACCAACTTTACCAATTAATAGATCATAGTATAAAGCTTCGGATGGAATAAACATAAAAGCAAAGTTCATGGTGTTTTCACTAGGCTTAATATATTTAGCTGTTTCATTGATTCGCTTTTTTAGATCATCAATAGTTAATTTATGGAGCTTTTCTTTCTCTTCTTTTGTGCCAGATTCAATCATACGGTTATAGTTTTCTAACGTAAATTTTGAATCGATTGGAAGAATTCTACCTTTATCCAAGAATACTACTGCATCGACGATCTGGCCGTCTGAAAATTTATACTGCAGTTGGTATTGTCCAGGCGTAAAAGTATTAGATAGTACTGTTTCTAAATAATACTCACCAAAAACACCACGCTGTTTTGGCATCGAAAGCACTGTTTGTAAAGTTTTTAATTCATTCGCAATCGACCCAACATGTTTGCCAGTTTCTGAAAATTTTGACATCTCTTTAGAAATCTCAGCTATCAAGCTTTGACTTTTAGAAATAGAAGATATCATCGTATTATTAGAATCTTGAATCGTTTTACTAACCGAATTATTAAGTGAAGAAACATTACGCGATAATTCCAAAATATCACTCTTTAAATTAGCTTCGTTATTTTCTTTTTTAGCCGAGTTTTCAGCAATCTTTTTATCTAAATCAACAACTTTAGTAATTGCATAAAAAACCGCACCAAGTAATAAAAGTATTAAAAGAAATAATATAGATTCCATAACCTAAATTATACCTTTTATGTTTATAAGAAAGTAACTATTTTAATAACAACTAAAGCTAAAATAGACAAGATACTAGCCACCACAAAATTACGCATTCTAAAAAGCCAACCAAAAAGCATAAATAATAAAGCCGTCATAAGAGCATAAGAAAGATAAGCATAACTCGAAAATAAATCGTTAAGACCAAGTTTCAGGCCAAAGCTCCATAACAAGATAACAGCTAAAATACCAACAAAACTCGCTCTTTTAATTTTTAGTTTAGTTAAACAGATAATGGAAGTTATCATCACGGCTATTAAAGATATATTTATTGAATAGTCTTTTCTAAATTGGCACATCATTGGCTCCGAAGAACCATTACAAAGAGTTTTAGAAAATAATAAGTCAAGTAAATATCCGAAGAACACGATCACAGCGCCCGCTAGGACACCACTTACTAATAACTTAAAAAGATAAGATATTATTTTGGTATCAAAAACAAATGAATATTCTTTTTCTATCTGATTCTCTTCCTGACACTCCATATAGTTCTCCTTACCTAAATTGTACTCTAAAACTACCTATAACAATAAGTAAATAAGCAAAAACATCCCCCTTTAAAGGAATTAAGAACTACTTTAAGAAAATATTATTCTAAGATCTTAATGTTTGTTATTCTTTAGAGTTTTATTATCAAAATATAAAGTTAGATATACTAATGATCCAATAAGAGCAAATAACGATCCACCAATTACATCTAATGGAGTATGAACTAATGCCAAGACCCGTCCTACTAACATTAATATAGAAAGCCCTACTAAAATAGTTCCCCATTTAACATTCTTTATTCCAAACAAAACTGCAAAGCTAATTGACATTGCAAAAAGAGCATGGTCAGAAGGAAAACCAGCATTTGGCAAAAAAGATGCCGATGCACCAAGACCAAGCTTTTCAAAAGGTCTTAAAGTTTCTGGTTGAAAAAAACTACCAACTATTTTTCCAACAAAATAACTAGTGAGCCCTGCTAATAGCACTGTTTGGTAAATCTTAAAGCGTTCATCTTTTTTTGGTGTTTTAAGAATTAAAAATGCTCCAACTAAAATAATTGGTATTAGAAGATAGTCGGCTAAAATTTTTACCCAAAGTTGATCATGAACTGCAATTAGAAAATCATTCATATTCTTATTATACAACTAACGCTTTATCTGAAATTAATAAAATTAACTGGATAATCTAGATCTAATTCTTTAGTAAAACTAATAACTTTCTGTAAATCATCCTTAGAATTAGAAGTTACCCTAAGAGCTTCTCCTTGAATTTGTATTTTTACTTTTGAAAAAGCATTACGAATCTTTTTAGATAAATTCTTTGCTTTATCACTAGATAAACCTGAAACGAAAGGAATTTCTTTACTAGCTTTTAAATTAGATGTTACGACATTTTTAGACAAATCCAGCACTTTAGAGCTTTGATTTCTAGATGCTAATTTAGACCTTATGATATTTAAAATTCCTTCAATCTGAAATTCATTGTCCGCCACAATTTTTAGGCCTGTTTTATTATCTAACCAATCGATACTAGCTGAAGTACCTTTAAAATCATAACGATTATTTAGTTCACGACTAGCAAGATCAAAAACGTTATTCATCTCTGCTTTATCGTAATCAGAAACTATATCAAAAGAAAAATTTGCCATACCAAAATTATAACAAAAGCCATTACTTTAAACTTATGGTAATTGCTATACTAATAATTAATGAAATTTATTTTTAATATAGAAAAATCACTTAAAAAAAACTTTGAATTCATTAAAAAATATTTAAGTGTTCGCAATATCTTCTTACTGATTATTGTTATAACTATTATTGCAATATCCTTCATTTATTTTTCTCAACCTAAAAAACCCTCTCATCTAATCCTTCGTAAAGAGAAAAGATACGCATCCACAATGACTATTGGTAGACCCGATGCCAAAAATCTATTATCTGCCTATTTAGATGTAAATTGCAAAGACTGTATCGACATATTTAACAACTTAATACCAAAACTGGATAACCAGTATGGAAGAAACGGCGATCTAGAGATTGCCTATGAATTAATAGACAAAACTAAAACAGATGCCACAAAGCAAATAAGCATTGGTTTTACGTGTTCATATAGTCAAGGACTAGAGTATAAATATTTACAAAGTATTTATAAATATATAAAAGATAATCCAAAATATTTAGAAGATAATTTTTCGAAAAAAATACCAATATTAAATGAAAAAATAGATGATTTCTTAAAGGACTTAGGATTATCTGGTGCTAATAAAGATAGTTATAAAACCTGCCTTAATACTTCGACGAATTATCAAGCAACTAGAAATATTACAGACAAACTCTTTGCAGCTAACATTACTAAAACACCTTTATTATTTATAAATGACACTGAAATAGATAATTCAATTATTAATAATCAAGATAAATTGTTTAACTTCATTAACGACGAAATTAAAAGAAATAATTAAAGATTCATCAAGCTTTATCAAAGTGTATTTTTACCTCTTATGTTTTATAATCCTAAGTAGTAATAAATAACACTAATTAAAAGGACACTAAAGTGATTGCAACCAATATTAAAAATATTTATGCTCGACAAATTTTTGATTCTCGAGGAAACCCAACCGTAGAAGCAGATGTTCATCTTGAAAGCGGAGCTTTTGGTCGCGCTGCTGTACCATCTGGCGCAAGTACAGGAAGCCATGAAGCAATTGAATTAAGAGATGGTGGTGAAGACTTTGGTGGTAAAGGTGTTTTAAAAGCTGTAGCAAATGTCCTAACAAAAATTAAACCAGCATTAATTGGAAAAGATGCTAGAGATCAAAGAGCTATTGATAGCCTAATGATTGAACTTGATGGCACAGAAAATAAATCTAATTTAGGTGCAAATGCTATTCTTGCGGTTTCTTTAGCAGTAGCAAAAGCTGTAGCTAATAACGATAAAGTTAATCTATATGAACATATAGCAGATATTGCAAAAAATGATTCTTTCAGCCTTCCAATGCCTATGATGAATGTCTGTAATGGTGGAGCACATGCCGATTGGGCAACTGACATCCAAGAATATATGATTATTCCAATCGGAGCTAATACAATCTACGACGCTATGAAAATGGGTACTACAGTTTTCCATAATTTAGCAAAAGTTCTAAAAGCTAATGATTACAAAACAACAGTTGGTGACGAAGGTGGTTTTGCGCCAGCTTACCGTGACCAAGATAACGAAGAACCTCTAAAATTAATCATTCAAGCAATTGAAAAATCTGGCTACACACCCGGAAAAGATATTGCACTTGGTCTAGATGTAGCATCTTCCGAATTCTACAAAGATGGCAAATACCATCTAAATCAAGGTAAGAATGTTTTAGATACCAAAGCTATGATTGCTTTTCTAAAAGAATTAACCGAAAGATATCCAATTATTTCAATTGAAGACGGTTTAGCCGAAGAAGATTGGGATGGATGGGTTGAATTACAAAAAGAATTAGGTAACCATATTCAATTAGTTGGAGATGACCTACTAGTAACCAATGTTAAACGACTTGAAAAAGCAATTGATCTTGAAGCTTGTAATTCGATTCTTATTAAGCCAAACCAAATTGGTTCATTGTCTGAAACTATCGATGCAGTCTTACTTGCTAAGAAAAATAATATGACCACTATTATTTCACACCGTTCAGGCGAAACAGAAGACACTACAATCTCACACATTGCAGTTGGATTAAATGCCGGACAAATCAAAACTGGTTCAATGTCACGCACCGACCGAATGGCTAAGTACAATGAATTGCTTCGCATTAGTGAAACCGATCCACATATTTTGTTAAACCACTTGGAGACTAAATAGTGGCCAAGACCATTTTCTATGATGCTACAGCTATTGATCGTACTCAATTAACTGAGTTAATGTCTGATTCAGATCATGAATTGATTTTTGAATCAGCTTCGTTAAATGAGAAAAATATTCATGAAGATGCAGAAGTCGTTTCGACTTTTGTATCTTCTAAAATAGACAATTCTCTTTTCGATAAAATGCCAAGACTAAGACTAATTGCTACAAGATCCACTGGTTTCGATCATCTAGATTTAATGTACTTAAACGGTCTCGGT
This sequence comes from TM7 phylum sp. oral taxon 350, assembly GCA_007845205.1. Classification (GTDB taxonomy): domain Bacteria; phylum Patescibacteriota; class Saccharimonadia; order Saccharimonadales; family Saccharimonadaceae; genus SDRK01. Next base: position 1,461 of record SDRK01000019.1, on the reverse strand, counting down.
ATTAAAGTAGTAAATGTACCAACCTATGGTAATAACACTGTAGCAGAGCATACTTTTGCCCTGCTTCTTTCACTAACCAAAAAACTGCCTCTAGTAACAAGCATGGTAGAACGACAAGGTCTAGCTGTTAATCCAAGATATACTGGTATGGATTTAAAAGACAAAACCATTGGTATTATCGGTTTTGGGCATATTGGCAAATGCGTGGCAAAAATTGCTTATGGTTTTGGCATGAAGATTCTCGCAAATAACCGAAGAGTAGATCAAGAATTTATAGATAACTATAATGTCGAGTTCTTGCCAACTGAAGAAATATTCCAAAAAGCTGACATTATATCGTTACATTGTCCACTAGATAAAGATAATTATCATTTAATAAATGATCAGACAATTGCTACTTTTAAACAAGGTGCTATTTTAATTAATACCGCCCGTGGTGAATTAGTTGAAAATCACGCTCTACTTAAAGCTTTAAGGAGTGGTCATCTAGCAGGAGTTGGATTAGATGTCTTAGAAGGTGAAAAATATCTCAGTATGGAGAAAACCAGGGCCCTACTTTTAGAAGATGACTTTAAAATTGAAGCCACAAAGAGAGCAGCTGAGATATATGTTTTGCAAAAAATGCCAAACGTTATTATTACTCCGCACAATGCCTTTAACACTGTAGAAGCGGTTAGAAGGATTAATCAAACAACTGCCAGCAATATAAAAGATTTTTGGTATGGCAATATCTATAACGAAGTTAAACCCACCCCATCTTTTATTAGTGGTAAGCTAATCTTGCTTCGTCACGGTGAGAGCCAATGGAACAAATTGAATAAATGGACTGGTCGTACCGATATTCACATTACTGAAGAGGGTTGGAACAAGTCTCTAGAAATTGGTAAGAAACTAGAAAGTTTAGACATCAAGAAAGTTTACACTTCAACACTTAGTAGAACAAAAGAAACTTATAAGGCTATAAAAGAGTCCGCGCATCTAGAAAATATTCCAATGGTGTCTGCTCCAGCCTTAGACGAAAGAGATTATGGCGCATATACTGGAATGAACCGCGATGTTGTTAAAGCTTCTATCGGCGAAAAAGCCTTCAAAAAATTACGACGCAGTTGGGACGGAAAAATCGAAGGGGGCGAGACTTTAAAAATGGTTTACGAAAGAGTTATCCCTTATTATTTACGGATTATCCTACCTCAATTAATCGCTGGAGAAAATGTTTTAATCGTTGGTCACGGTAATGTTTTGAGAGCTTTGATAAAATACCTAAAATCTTATTCCAACGAGCAAATCCTAGATCTCAATGTAGAAAGCAATATTGCCTTTATCTATAATGTAGATAAGGATGGAAAAGTGCTAAAAGAATCCAATATTTCTGTCTAACCTTCTATCAGGCCATTTTAATATTTAAACCGGATAATATTCACTATGTCAGACTATTTAAGAATTATTAAACGTAACTTTTTA
>SDRK01000018.1 GCA_007845205.1 TM7 phylum sp. oral taxon 350 | reverse complement strand
TAAGGTTGGAGAATTTGTCTAAAGCTAACGGAATTTTGCATGATAACGCTCACGATGCTCTGTCTGATGTTAAGGCGACAATTGGTATTTTTAAATTGGTAAAGGAAAAACAGCCAAAATTAGTAGATTATCTTTTTAGGATGCGAGATAAGAGAAAAATCTTAGAATTGATTGGTCTGGATAATAAAGAAGGTTTTTTGTTAGTAGATAAATATGTGGCGGATAAGAGTAAGACGGCAGTGGTTTTATCTATTGCGCCTGCCAAACACCAAAAAGTGATTGTTTGGGATTTAAAGAAAGACCCTAGCAAGTATTTAGATAAAACAACGGATGAATTAAAGAAACTTTATTTTAGTGATTCAAAAAATCTTGATGAAGATGAAGAACGACTTCCAATTTTTCAGGTTAATCCTAGTAAAATGCCAATAATCAGCCCACTTAGTATCTTAAAAGACGAAAAAATTAAAGAGCGTTTAGGTGTTGATTTAAAAATAATCGCAAAAAATCGAAAGACATTACTAGAAAGGCCTGATTTTTTGGAAAAAATTCGTTCTATTTTTGAAGATAATGAAGATTTTCCTGTCGATTTATCTTTTCCAGAAACTAGCTTATACTGTGGATTCTTAACCGATGAAGATACTATAACTTGCCGAGCGATATCGGCGATGGGTGAAAAAGAACTTAGCGATTTTCATCCTATTTTCCATGATGACAGACTAGACAATTTATTGGTGCATTATAAGGCACGTAATTTTCCAAAAAGTTTAACTACTAATGAGAAAAAAACTTGGGATGATTTTAAAAATAAGAGATTAGAATTTTTATTAAAGCGTTATGAGACTTCAATGAAGCAGATTGAATCTAAAAAAGAATTAAATAAAGATCAAGAATTTGCCTTAAAAGAACTTTATTATTGGGTGCAACGCGTGATTGAAAATTAATTGAATTTTAACTTTTTCTTAGAGCGCTTTATATATTTAATTAAGAACAGGCTTAAATATTTATTTGTGATTTTTTCAATAGCAATGTTAATAGCGATAGAAAAAATAATTAGGATAACTAATAGGATACATAAGATAATTGAGATTGTCGGTGAAATTGTAACATTAATAATCGGAATAGTTCCGGTAAAAAAGAAACTAATGAATTTATAGCCAAGATTTGGAATTAAAATTGAAATAATAAAGATAGTGGCTAAAGATATTAATAAATTATCCATAAATTTATTTTTATTAAAACCACTTGCTAACATAACTAAAAATTTAGCTAAAATATTTTTATAGTGCAAGAATAAGCGTTATCTTGTAAGGAGGTCAAACTAATTATACTTGCAGTTTTTAAAATATATGATGAAGCATATAAAAAGTGTTATAATAAATAGGATATGTCAGACAATGTGATAAAGATTATTGGGGCTAGGGAACACAACTTAAAGAATATAGATGTGGAGATCCCTAGAGACAAATTAGTCGTTATTACAGGACTTTCAGGTTCTGGTAAATCTTCATTGGCTTTTGACACTATTTACGCCGAAGGACAAAGGCGTTATGTAGAAAGTTTATCTAGCTATGCTAGACAATTCTTAGGCTTGATGGAAAAACCAGATGTTGATCAGATAACGGGACTGTCCCCAGCTATCGCTATTGATCAAAAATCGACATCGAGAAATCCGAGATCGACAGTTGCGACAGTTACTGAAATTTATGATTATCTAAGATTATTGTTTGCAAGAGTTGGTACACCACATTGTCCAGTTTGTAATAAAGAAGTAAAAGCAAGATCATCACAAAGTATTATTGATGAGATATTAAACTTACCAGAGGGTGACAGATATTACATCTTGGCGCCAATTGTTAAAGATAAAAAAGGTGAGTTTATTCATGTACCGGAACAATATATGCGTCTTGGTTTTGCTAGAGTTAGAGTAGATGGTGTTGTCTACGCATTAGATGAATTTCCTGATCTAGAGAAGAATAAACGACATAATATTGAAATTGTTATTGATCGGGTACTTTTGTCTAAAAGTATTGAGTCTAGATTGTCTCAATCTATAGAACAAGCTTTAGAAACTGGATCTGGCTTTTTTATGCTTTTAAATGCTGAGACTAATAAAATTACCACTTATTCTAAGTCATTTGCTTGTCCAGATCATCCAGAAATTGAGATTCCAAATCTAGAGCCTAGACTATTTAGTTTTAACTCACCAATTGGTGCTTGTCCGACTTGTTCGGGCCTTGGTTTTCGAATGGAAGTCGATCCATCTCTAGTTTTAAATCCAAATTTAACAATTTCAGAAGGTGCTATTAGAGCGTATAATCGCGCTAATGTAGATAGTTGGTATATTACAAAAATTGCTGCCGTTGGTGAGCGATTTGGTTTTAGTGTAAGAGAACCCGTAAGAAATATTAGTGATGAGAATATTTTTAGAATTTTATACGGCACGGACAAGGAAATATACAAACTAAAATTACATAACGGTAGAACATATAATGCTACTTATGAAGGAGTAATTCCTAATTTAGAGAGACGTTATAGAGAATCGGATAGTGAATTTATTCGAAAAGATATTGAAAGATTCATGCGAGAACTAGAATGTAGCACGTGTCATGGTAAACGATTAAAATCTGTAGTATTAGCAGTTACTGTTTTTGGCAAGAGTATTATAGACATTGTTAGTATGTCAGTTAGTGAACTACTAGCTGTACTTTATGAAGATGCAGATAAATTAAGTTTAGATCAGAAAAAGATTGCTGATTCTATTATTAAAGAAATTCATTCTAGATTAAGTTTTATGCAAGATGTTGGTTTAGGATATTTAACTTTAGCTAGAGCTGCTAATACTTTATCTGGTGGTGAAGCGCAGCGTATTAGGCTTGCAACACAAATTGGCGCTGGGCTCCAAGGAGTACTTTATGTTTTAGACGAGCCATCTATTGGTTTGCATCAGCGAGATAACGATAGATTAATTAGCACATTAAAACATTTAAGAGATTTAGGTAATACAGTTTTAGTCGTCGAACATGATGAAGATACTATTCGTCAGGCGGATTATCTATTAGATATTGGTCCTGGTGCAGGCGAACACGGTGGCTATGTCGTAGCTTCGGGTACGCCAGAAGTGGTTTCAAAAAATGAAGATAGTATTACGGGCCGTTATTTATCTGGCAAAGACAAGATACCTGTTCCAAAGAATCGTCGAAAAATAGATAGTGATCGTAAACTAATAGTTAAGAATGCTTATGAGAATAATCTAAAGAATATAGATGTAGAGATTCCACTTGGCGTAATGACTGTTGTAACGGGTGTTTCAGGCTCAGGAAAATCTACTTTAGTAAATGATATTATTGCGAATGAGCTGCAAGCAAGATTAATGCGTGCTAAGACGATAGCTGGCCATCATGACGATATCTTAAATATTAATTTATTAGATAAGGCTGTGGTTATAGATCAGTCGGCAATTGGTAAAACACCTCGCTCTAATCCAGCAACCTATACTGGTGTATTTACGGCTATTAGAGAATTATTTGCTTCAACTCCTGAAGCTAATATTAGAGGGTATAAGGCTGGTAGATTTTCATTTAATATTAAGGGTGGAAGATGTGAAAACTGTCAAGGTGATGGAATTATAAAAATTGAAATGCATTTCTTGCCAGATGTTTATACTACATGTTCGGAGTGTCATGGTAAAAGATATAACAAAGAGGCCCTCCAGGTAACTTATAAGGGTAAAAATATCTCAGATGTTTTAGAAATGACAGTTTCAGAAGCTACAGAATTCTTTTCGAATTTGCCTAATATTCATAGAAAATTAAGCGTCTTAAAGGAAGTTGGGCTAGGCTATATTAGACTAGGTCAATCGGCGACAACCTTTTCTGGCGGTGAAGCACAACGTATTAAATTAGCTACTGAATTAGCGAAAAAACCGACTGGTAAGACAATTTATATTTTAGATGAGCCAACAACAGGTCTTCATAGTGCGGACGTTAAGAAGCTATTAGCGATTTTAAATAAATTGGTAGATAACAAAAATACGGTTCTTATTATTGAACACAACTTAGATGTTATAAAGACGGCAGATCATATTATAGATCTTGGTCCAGAAGGTGGCGCAAATGGAGGAACTATTTTAGCTACTGGAACGCCAGAGAAAATTGCTGAATCTAAAAATTCTTATACTGGTAAATATTTAAGAAAATTACTTAAATAGATTAGATTTTTAATTATTTTTTGCTTTTTTATTTGCTCTATATTTTTTGTATGTTTTAATGGAATTCTTTAAATTCTTTTTTAGATTATCTCGTTTTTCTTTGGTCTTTAATAGTTCTATGATGGCAGGCAGAACAGATAGGATGACTATTAATAAGACTATTGGGATAATTACCATGTCGATATCTTTAATTTTTAACTCGTTAATTAAGACATTGCCAAGGAAATAACCTAAAAGAGTAACTGAAAAGGTCCATAAGATTCCACCAGCAGCATTAAAGAGAAAGAATTTTTTGTGATCCATCTTTCCAATGCCAGCAACGATAGGGGCAAATGTTCTAATAAAAGGCATAAATCTTGCAAGAACTATTGTTTTGCCACCATGCTTTTCGTAAAAATCTTCAGCTTTTTGAATGTTTTCTTTTCTAAAAAATAGTGAATCTGGTTTTTTAAATATTTTAGGTCCAACATGTTTGCCAAATTCATAACCGACATTATCTCCAATGATAGCTGTAATAGCTAATAAAATAACAAATAACCAGATCGGCATGTTGATAACATTAGTTCCGATTAGTAGTCCTGAGATAAAGAGTAAGCTATCGCCAGGTAAGAAGAATCCAATTAGAAGACCTGATTCAGCAAAGATAATTGCAAGAACGCCAGGAACGCCAATCCAGGTAATGATTTCTTTTAAGTCTAGACCCAAAAATCCGATATTTAATAAGTTATGAGTAAAGGTTTCAAGCATAATGATTATAGTTTATAAATAAACAGTTAAATAGACAATAAAATTACAGAAAGATTTACTAAACTAGACATAGCGGAATAGTGCTTTCGTAGATGTTAGTTCATTGTTTCTAATTTACATTTTGTTATTTGTGGATTGTTTCTTTTAGTTTGGCAAATTTGCCAGTGGTGTAAAGTTAATAAATATGTTTTCGTTATATAATAAGGAACATGAGAAACATTGTTTACATTGACGGTCAAAACTTTCTTTATAAAGTGTCAGAGATTTTAGTTAAGTATGATTTTATCAATGACAAACAAGAGTTAAACGCTATTGATATCTGATCATTATTTGAAAAGCTATTTCCTAATGAAGAGCTAGAGATTTATTTTTTTGGTGTTACAAAAATTAAGCGTCGCTCTGATCTTGGCCAGGAAATTTTGGACAAGTCAATCAGATTCTCTGATAATCTTCGTCGTGTCCGTAGTAATTTATCTAAACAAAATATCACTTACATTGAGGCTGGAAAGCTAAAAATTCGTGATAGTGATGTATGCAAGAATTGTGGTAGTAAGGACTATCGATATCAAGAAAAAGGTGTTGATGTTGGAATTGCGGTCAATATGGTAAAAGATGCACTGATGAATAATGTGGATCGTATCATTCTTGTTAGTTCTGACACTGATTTGATTCCTGCTATTTTATGTGCGAAGCGGGCTGATAAAAATGTTACTTATGTCGGTTTTAGCAAAAGATTAACTAGGGCTTTGGTTAACGAATGTGATGCAATTCAAGTTCTTAGAGATGATGAGATTGTAGGAGCTTATAAAATCGCTAATAATCTACAGAACTAGTTGGATGAATCTCGATTTTTTGTAAAAATATTGATTTTTGATACTGGTGGTGTATTATAGAAGTATAGCGCCTTGGTCTGGATTCGTTCCCGCCAAGGTTTTTTAATTAATGATCTTGTGACAGAATTTTACAAATATTAAGTATAAAAGTCAGCTTTATGTATCGTATGATATACGCAGTACACAGGCTGATTTTTATTATGAAGGTAAGATACAATAAAATTATGATAAATCTCTGTCGAAAATATCAAAACAAATTCTTAAATATCGTTATATAGCATACCTGGATACAATTTGTTTAAGTACAAAGAGATAAGGAAACATAATTGTTAAGTTTAAGATATTTAGAAATAAAAGACGAAGGCAATCAGCATTCTAGCTTCATGCAGGATAAATATGAACAAAGCTTTAGAGAAGAAATTAAAAACTTTACCATCTAGCCCGGGTGTTTATTTTCATAAAGATAAGGCAGGTGAGATTATTTATGTTGGTAAAGCTGCTGTTCTTAAAAATAGGGTTCGGCAATATTTTCAAAAATCTAAAGTAATGGATTCAAAAACTTTAGCTTTAGTAAAAGAAATTTATGATACGGATTGGCTAGTTGTGGATAGCGAAATGGATGCATTGTTCCTAGAAGGACAAATGATAAAACGCTATAAACCAAGATTTAATATTTTACTAAGAGATGATAAAAGCGAGACCTATATAAGAATCAATTTAAATGATGATATTCCATATATTTCCTATACAAGAATACCTTTAGATGATGGCGCTACTTATATTGGTCCTTATTACAACGCTTATCCAGTTAAAAAAGCTTTAAGACTTCTTAGAAAGTTATTCCCTTTTTATGATAAACCAGTAAAAGAAGGTAAAAGGCCTGATTTATATGAGTTTATTGGACTTGCTCCTGGTGTTTTAGGAGGCAAAACTTCAAAAGAGGAGTATAAGAAGAATCTAAAGAGACTTATTAAGATTATTGGTGGTAATAAAAAGACAATTATTCAGGATTTAACTTTTGAAATGAATGATTTAGCAAAACTAAATCGTTTTGAAGAAGCGGCAAAAGTAAGAGATAAAATAAGTTATTTAAAAAGTTTAGATAGAAAAATATTGTTTTCTGATCAGGAGTTTTTAGATATTTCAAAAGATCAGGCGTTAGAAGATTTAAGAGTATTATTAGGTTTAAAAGATATTCCTAGACGTATTGAAGGGTATGATATTTCTCATATGAGTGGCACCAATGTAGTGGCTTCAATGGTAGTCTTTAAAAATGGTGCTAGTGATAGGGCGGAGTATCGGAAGTTTAAAACCAAAATAGAGCATAATAATGATTTTTATAATATGCATGAAACAATCTATAGGCGTTTAAGTCAGAAGAATATTAAATCTTTTGGTATGCCAAGTTTAATGTTAATAGATGGTGGTAAAGGGCAACTTGATGCGGCAATTCGAGCTAGAAATGAAAGAGAAATAGATTTGCCATTTATAGGGTTAGCTAAAAAATATGAAGAAATTGTTATTGATAAAAAACGTTCGGGGGTTGTCTTAAATAAAAAGAAGCTTGCAGAATTAAAAGGTGTAATTAGAGAATCTGAGAATTTTTATCTAATAGATATTCCAAATAATTCTCACATTGTTAAATTATTAGAGCGTATTCGAGATGAATCACATCGTTTTGCAGTAAGTTATCATACGGTATTAAAAAGAAAAGGCCAGACAGAAGGTATTTTAGAGGAAATACCAGGTATTGGTCCAAAGACTAGATCTAAATTAATTCGAAAATTTGGCAGTGTTAGCGGTGTTATTAATGCAGATTTATCTGAATTATCTAAAATAGTTCCAAGATCTAAAGCTGAGATTATTAAAAAATATTTAGGACGATAAACCTAATTAATTTGGATTATTTATTGTTCTTAATTTAAGAGTAGTAATTGATGTTATATAATATTAATTAGTTTATGATTAATCAATTAATAGTTTTTGCTTTCCGTTGGGCGTTAAACTCTTTTGGACTTTGGTTGTCTTATAAAGTTTTTGGCAATGGATATGGTGTACTTGCTACACCAGCAGGGGCCGGTGCTTTTATGGTAGCGGGGTTAATTTTCTCATTGGTTAATGCTCTAATCCGTCCAGTAGTAGTTATTTTATCTTTACCAGTTATTTTAGTAACTTTAGGTCTATTTACTGTTGTAGTAAATGGTTTTATGGTATGGCTAGCTATTTCTATTACGCCAAATCTACAGATCACTTTTTCGCATGCGATTATTACGGGAATTATTCTTAGTCTGTTAAACTATTTACTAAGTAGTATTCTTGAACTCAGAATGTTAGAAAAGGAGATTAACTAATGAATTTAAACTTGTTTATTTCGATTGTTACGCTTGTTAGTGGAATTTTAATGATTATCTGTATTTTATTGCAGCAAAGAGGTGCAACTTTGGGTGCTGGTTTTGGTGCTTCTGGAGAATTATATACTACTCGTCGGGGATTAGATAAAAGCCTTTTTGATGTTACTATCATGCTTGCCGTATTCTTTATTATGTCCTTAGTTGCTGGACTCTTTTTATAACAAAGTAGAAGAAGGACTTCTTAGTGAATAGTCTAAGACCTAAAAAAAAGAAATCATTTAAAAATGTTAAAAAAACATTTCAAAATATTTCAAAAGAAGATTTAAAAACTAAAGCCGATAAATTAAAAGGCGCTAGCCAGAAACATGTTAGCAAATTTGTTGTAAAGCGTTGGGATAGTATTTCTAATGCAAGATTAGAGATTATTACTTGGCTAGTAATAGTTTTTGGTATTATCTTTTTGTCTGGCATCCAATTATCTGTTATACAGAATAATTTTATGCAGGAGACTTCTATAGATGGCGGTACTTATGTTGAAGGAACTGTAGGCACAATAAAAACCTTAAATCCTTTATATGCTTCAAATGAATCAGAATTAGCATTATCTAGGATTATGTTTTCATCGTTATTTAAAATGGATAACACAGGACATCTAAACACTGATTTAGTTAAGAAATATTCTATTTCTGAAGATGGCAAAACTTACACATTAGAACTAAAGAAGAATGTTAAATGGCACGATGGTGAAGTTTTAAAAGCAAATGATGTAGTATTTACTTTTAATTTAATGCAAAACCAAGAAGCAAGAACTGTCTTAGGGTCTAACTGGAAGAATATTAACAAAATAAAAGTACAAAGTTTGGGTGATGAGATTGTAAAGTTTGAGCTACCACTCAAATTTACGAATTTTATTAACTCTCTAACTTTTCCGATTGTTCCAGAGCATATCTTAGCTGATGTTAAAAAGAGTCAATTAAGAGAGAATAACTTTTCATCTCAGCCAATTGGTACGGGTGCGTTTAAATTTAATAAAAAACAACAGATTGGTGAAGGTATATCTTCTAAAACTGGAGACGATCAAGGATATTCGGTAACGATGGTTTCTAATAATGATTATTATGAAGGTAAACCAAAATTAGATAGTTTTAGGATTCAAGCATATCCAACAAAAGAAGAGCTTCTAAAAGCAATAAATAATAATGATGTTAATGCTGCTGGCGGATTGAATCCACAAAATATTAAAGAACTAACTAATAAATCTTTAGATGTCGTTGAAAAGCCATTGTCTTATGGTGTGTATTCTATTTTTAATACAGTGACATCTCAAGATCTAAAAGAAATTAAATTTAGAAGAGCTTTGCAATTTGCTACGAATACCGATGAATTAAGAAAATCTTTAGGCATGAAGACTGCTCTTTATTCTCCTTTTATTGCTGGGCAAATACCAGAAGATTCTATAGAGAAACCAGAATATAATGTAGAGAAAGCAAAAAAGCTTCTAGAAGAATTGGAATATAAAGAAAAAGACGGAAGCCTTTACAAAGGAGATCGAAAAGTTTCTATAGAAATGGTAGCTACTACCGATGACCAGATGGATTTAGTGGCAGATATTTTAGCTAAAGAATGGAAATCTCTTGGTATTGATGTAAAAGTCAATAAATATAGTTTAAGTGATCCATCTCAAAATTTTGTTGGATCTGTTTTACAAACCAGAGCATATGATGTGATTGTATATAAGTATGCAATCACTGACCCTGATGTTTTTGCTTATTGGCATTCTTCGCAAGGGACTGGCGTAGGTATGAACTTGGCTGGTTATACATCGGCAGTAGCAAATGACTTCTTGGTAAGTTCACGTACTGCCAAGACTAGCGATGTGAAACTTAGAAGATATATTGGTTTTGCCAAACAATGGCAACAAGATGTTCCAGCGATTGGTCTTTATCAAGATCAGCTAGAATATGTTAAGACTAAAAATTCTAGTGCCTTTAGCGGTGATACTAAATTAAATGAAATTACGGATCGTTTTAATGATGTTTATAAATGGCGAATTGAAAAAGGATTAGTACGTAAAACTCCATAGTGTATTAGGAATAAAAGCATATATTCAAATATATATTTCTTTTATGCTTGCTTTATTTGTTTATTTTTAACATAATGCTTTCTGAAAGAGATATCTGTCTATGGCTGCTGAAGATATATGTAGCGTCTACGCATATATTAACAATTAGCCTATTAGATATATCTCTTTCAAAAAAATAAGGCCCGATTTTATCGGGTCTTTAAAGTCTTAAGGTATTTTAGTTCATTTATTTAGATTATTTTCTGTAATGATATAATTTAAGAGGTTATATATTAACAATATATGCGGGCGTGGTGGAATTGGTAGACACGTTAGCTTGAGGGGCTAATGAACCTAGGTTCGTGGAAGTTCAAGTCTTCTCGTCCGCACCAGATTATATAGATTATTTTTTATTGATGTTGCTGGTTCTGTGAGATTAGTTTAGCTAATAACGCAGGATCTTTTTTATTGTTTTTGGTTATTTTTTGATATTTTAAAAAGACTTCATATTTAATAATAGACAACAGCGTTGTCTATTATAGTGGGTCTCTACTACCCGAGTTAACGGCATAATATCAAAAGATATGTTATTTTAACTCGTTGTGTTATTTTGAAGAATACCGAAACAATTGTATGTTTTTGTTAAGGTATATTTTAATTCTATTGTTTAGTCTTGCTTCGGTCAAGTATTTTATTTACTATTGAAACAATGAAAGAAGAGGACATGAAATACTCTATTGGTTTAGATATTGGTACTAGCTCGGTTGGCTGGGCAGTTATTGATGAAGATAATCAATTAGTTCGCTATAAAAAGAAAAATATGTGGGGCGCACGACTATTTGATGAAGCAGATAAAGCGGAAGGGCGACGTAAAAATCGTGCAGCTCGTCGTCGATTAAAACGTCGAGCACAACGAATTAACTTTTTGCAACAAATTTTTGCGCCAATTGTATTGTCAGTTGATGATGGATTCTTTATTAAACTTAACGAATCTATGTTGTGGAAAGAAGATAAAACGCATGATCCAGTTAAGTTATCGCTTCAAGAGGCTGGTTATTATGCTAAAAATCCAGATGATATAACACTACGTTATCCAACAATTTATCATTTACGTAAGATGCTAATGAAATCGAATGAAAAGTTTGATCCACGGTTGGTTTATTTAGCAATTCATCATATTATTAAATATCGTGGTAATTTTCTTTATCAAAAAGATTTTACTGTTGATGATTCGTCAGACGTTGGTGAAAAGTTGACACAATTATTTGGATATTTAGAGGAAAATTTTGGTTTAGATAGTACTGAGTTAGATTCTAAACAACAAGAAATTGTTGCAATCATTAAACAAACAGACAAGAGCCGTTCGGCACGTCGTTCAGAGATTGAAGCATTGTTTGAGTTTAGCAAAACTAATAAAGTGATTTTTGGTGAAACTGTAAAAATGATTTTAGGTTTGAACGCGGATGCTAAAAAGATTTTTGCTGATCTTGAAGATAAATTAGGAATCGAATTTTCTGGTAAATATGAAGATAAGCGCGATGATATTGCAACTATCTTAGGTGATGATCGTATGGAATTTATTAATCTATTGGAAGCAATTTATAACTGGGGCGTTTTGCAATCAGTTTTGAAAGGTGAAGGTAGCGTTTCTCAAGCAATGATTAATAAATATGATGCTTATGCTGCTGATTTAAAATTCATTAAAGATTTATTTCGAGAAAAATTATCTCGTGTGGATTATAAGACGTTTTTCAAATCGAAAAAAGATGATAAAGGTGAGACACTATATTATACGAAATATACAACGTCCGGGTATGACTATAAAAAATTTATTAAAGATTTTGAAACATATTTTATTAAAGCGACTGATGGATTTGAATATTCGTATGATAATTTCAAAAAAGACACTAGTGGTAATAAGTCGCCAGAAAAGGTAGCAGAAGCGATTAATCAATTTGCTAGACAATTTTCATCGGAATATGCACAAAAATTTATTGAACGGCTTAATAATGGTGAAGCATTTTTAAAGCAACGTATGAGTGATAACGGTGCAATTCCGTATCAACTTCATAAAAATGAATTAATTAAAATTATTGAAAATCAAGGTAAATATTATCCAGAATTATTAGAAAAAATCGATAATGGTGATGGCAAGCAGGAATATAAAATAGTTAGATTACTTGAGCATCGTATTCCATATTACGTTGGACCACTACAAACAAAAAATCAGAATAATTCTAATTTTGCTTGGATGAAGTCTCGCGCGGATGGTAATATTACTCCGTTTAATTTTTACCAAAAAGTAGATAAAATTGCCTCTGCTGAAGCGTTTATTGATAATTTAACCAACAATTGTACTTACTTACCTGACAAACCAGTTTTGCCGCGTCACTCGCTTTTATTTAGT
>SDRK01000017.1:571-13020 GCA_007845205.1 TM7 phylum sp. oral taxon 350 | reverse complement strand
TTTCTTGTAGTTTTTCTTAAGAACCTAGCGTTATTGTCATCCACAAATTGCTGTACCTTTTAAAAGAGCAGATCGATTGCCAAAATTTGGATTTAAGAATATTAAAGTTGCGCCAATTCCTCTACCAATGCGAGTTTTTAGAAGATTGACTACTAAGGGGGCCTTACCACCTATGGATTTAGTAGTAGGTAGAGGTGTTTACTTTTTCCCAGATTATGTTCGCTGGCCACTTGCAAATTCAAGGTCTATTACTACTATTCATGATCTTTCTTTTGAAGAAGTTCCACAATTTGTGGATGACAATAACGCTAGGTTCTTAAGAAAAACTACAAGAAATTCGGTTGCTAAATCAGACAAGGTTGCAACAGTAACTAATACCATGAAAGGAATCATAGAGAAATTTTATAAACTTGATCCTTCTAGAGTAATGGTGACTCACAACGCTGCTAACCTAGCTGTTTTTTATAAGCACAATGAAAAAGATATCGAGCGAGTTAAATTAAAATACAAGATTTTTGGTAAATATATTTTTACAGTTGGAAATATTGAACCACGTAAGAACCAGGTTTCAATTGTCGAAGCTTTCATGAAATTACCTAAAGAAATCGCTGATGAATATACTTTAGTTCTAGCTGGTGCTGGTGCTTGGAAAGATGAGAAGATTCACGAGGTCGTTAATAAGGCTATTAAGAAAGGTTATCGGGTTACAATGCTTCTTGGTGTGGTTACTGATGAAGAGATGCCAATTCTTTACAGTGGAGCTTCCATGATGATTTACGCTAGCTTTTATGAAGGCTATGGCATGCCAATTGTTGAAGCAATGGCTTGTCGCACGCCAGTGATTTGCTCTAATGCTTCTGTGATGCCAGAAGTTGCCGGGGATGCTGCGTTAATGATTGATCCACATAAAGTATCAGACATTAAAAATGCAATTATTAAGCTTCATGATAATCCAGAGCTTGCTAAAGAGATGGTTGAAAAAGGTATCGAGAATGTTAAGCGATATGACTGGAAGAAAGAAGCTCAAAAACTAGTAGATGTAGCGAGGGAATTTTAATGACAAGAATTGGTATTGATTATCGGGCAATGCAAATTGGTCATCAGTTTAGGGGTATTGGCTCGGTACTTAGAAATGTGTGTGCTGGTATTGCTGTATCTAATAAGGTAGAAGATACTGAATTTATCTTATTTACAGAAGGTCCAGTCGATGATTGTGCGGATAAAGAAGCTAAAAGTATCTTTAAGGGTGCTAACTACAGATATTGCTCTTTAGGTGATTCAAGATCACGAAATGAAAAGATTCTTTATTCTTTACCAAAAAGACAAGAGAAAATTATTGAACGTTCTTGTGATAAATTTATTCAGTTTGATTTTTCTTTAGGATTACCTAAAAAAGTTGAATCACTACTCGTGATGCATGACTTTATTCCGTATGAGCTAGGCAATAGATATCCTAATACTTACTTACCAGAATATCGTAAAGCTAGAAGAGCGGGATTACATTGCAAGCATGCTTTGCAACAAAAGATTCGACGAGAAGTATATATTCGTAACGTTAAGGATGCTTTACGTCGAGCAGATCGTATTATTACAGTATCTGGATTTACAGCTAAACGTGTAAAAGAGATCGCTAAAGAACTTAATATTGACCTTGATCCTAAGATTGTTACTAGCAGCTTTCTTGGTGCTTCATCTGTTAAGGGTAATAAAAAAGAGATGGATCATTTTGAGAAGCACATTATTAGAGGTTATGGTTTAGACAAAAATCCATTTATCTTCTGGATTGGTGGTGTTGACGATAGACGTCGAATTGACTTGCTTGTTCAGGCATTTAATCGTATTAGAGCCACAGGCAAAGAACTAAAGTTAGTATTAGCTGGTCTTGATTTTATCTCGATTGATTCGATTTATAACGTAAAGGCAAAAGAAGCAATTTTAAAGTCTTCTTATAAAGAGGACATTATCTTGCTGGGTTATATTTCAGATGAGCAACGCAACTTCTTATATGAAAAAGCTGAAGCTTTTGTGTTTCCAACTGAATCAGAAGGATTTGGTTTACCACTAGTCGAAGCTTTGCTTCTTGGAACGAGTGTAGTTTGTTTTAAAAATACTTCACTTGTTGAATTAATTGGTGATAACTGTTTCCCTTGTAAAGAATCTGCTATAGGGCTTAGTGAAGCAATTATTAATTGTTTAGAGCGTTCTGATGAAGAGAAGCAAAAAGATAAAGAAGCTGGTATTTTGTGGGCAAAGAAGTTTACTTATGCAGACTTTGTTGAAAAAGTTAATGAATTTATTAAGCATAGATAAGGTTTAGTAAGTTTTTTATAAGAATGTTAGTGTAGCTTTAGGGTTAAATATTGCTACAAAATAGGAGAATATAATGATTACTGTGATTATAGCTGGTGGATCGGGTACAAGATTATGGCCACTATCTACTCCAAGCTATCCAAAACAACTACTTAGGCTGACTTCAGATCGTACAATGATCCAAATGGCTTATGATAGAGCTGCACTACTTGGTGATAAGGTTTATATTGTTACTGAAGCATCTCATGCTGACGCTTTAAAGAGTCAACTTCCAGAATTAGCAAATGATAGATTTATCATTGAGCCAGGACGTCGTGGCACTGGTAACTGTATAGTTATGGCGTTGGACTATTTATCTCGCATTGAACCAATGGATGAACCAATTGCTTTTATCCATGCGGATCACCAGGTAAGAGATAAGAAAGGCTTTGCTGCATCATTTAAGGTAGCAGCTGAGACTTCTAAAGAAAATAACTCTATAACTCTAATTGGGGTTGAGCCAACCTTTCCATCTACCGGCTTTGGCTACATTAAAAAGGGTGAACCTGTAGCTAATGATTCTAGAATCTGCTATGTTGCTAGCTTTAAGGAAAAACCAGACTTTGAAACAGCTAAAGAATACGTTGAATCGGGTGATTACTACTGGAACTGTGGATACTTTGTTGGGTCATCTAATATTTTCTTGAATGAAATGAAAGAGTCGGCTCCAGATCTTTTGAATAGTTATGAAATGCTTCACAAGATTTCAGACACTAAATCTAAAGAGTATAATGATGCTTATTTAAGCCTAAAAGACGCCGTTATTGATACTGCTTTAATTGAAAAAGCAAAGAACTTAAATGTTGTATCTGCTAATTTCGACTGGATGGATGTTGGATCGTTTAAGGATTTGCATGATGTTATTGGCCAGGATGAAAACGGTAATTATGAAGAAGGTGATAATGTCTACGCCTTAGATACAGCAAACTCTTATATTCGTAATGACGATGGTCGGCCAATTGCTGTAATTGGATTAGATAATATTGTGGTAGTAAATACTAAAGACGGTATTTTGATATCTAGAAAAGATGTGTCACATCGTACGGGAGAAGTTGCTAAAGCTCTTATAAAGAAAGGTCAGATTAAGTAGTTTTAGACTAGCTAGTTTTGATTAAAATAAACGCTCTAATAAACGATTTAGGGCGTTTATTTATTTTTATGGGATAATGAAGATATGGAGGAAGAAACCGCCAAAATATATTATTGTTCGTCTTGCAAGGAAAGATTAAGGAGAAGCTTTTCTGGCAATTATTTGTTTTGTGATACAGAAAAATATCCAGCTTGTAAAAGAATCAAGATCTCTTTAAGGAGTGATGATGTTTTTATAGATAGCAGGCTAAGGGTTGCTTATTTAAATAAAGAAAAATCATATTGCTTAGATGACAGTTTGTATGATCGGGTAGTAAATAATAGCGTTTTATCTAGAGACGCTATTAAAGAACAGACTTCACAAATACCTAGACCATCTTATCTAAGAACCAGAGTGCTGTTAAAGGGAGAAAAGATTCCTTTAGAAGACAAAACAAAAGCTGTCTTTAGAGTACTAGAGAATTTATATAAAAGAGGTGTAAGAACAAGTCTTAGTTATTCTTTGGAAGAATTAATTTCTAGATATGCGCTTAATGAAGAACCAAATCTAAGAGAATGTATTTTGCCAAAAGTAACTTGTGTAGACGATGGGTCTAATAAGTTTAATAAACATTCAGATGATTTAGTAATTAAAAAGTTGAAAGAAGATCTAGGAAAAAACGAGGCTCTTCTATCTAATTATTTGTTTGGGCTTACGGTTGGAGATTTAATACCACTATTAAAGGATGAGGTTTCTGTTGAGACCAATTATCTACTGGATGTAAAAATTAATATTCTACTAATTAGCGAATCTGGGGTGGCTAATGAGGCGGTAATATTAGATGAGAACGGAAGTTTAACCAATCTAGATAAGGGTATAATCAGTAATTTGCTTTATCGGGTGGATATTAGACCGATCTTTTTGTCTAAAAGTGATTTAGACAATGAAAGCCAAAAGTACCAAAGAGTCTTACAATTAGCATCTAGAAAAAAGATGTTTATTGGTAAGATTTCAGATAAGGATTTAGTTTTAAATATTGTTTATAAATACCAAGTATCTCTAATTGAAGCTATTTTGGCTGGTAAGCTTAATAGATTAAAAAACAAGGTGTATCTTAAAACACCTATTAACACATTTAAAGGTCCTGAAGAAAATTTAGAGTGCGATGATCTTAAGAAAGCATTGAAAATATTAGAAGAATTAAAACCTCTTTTAATTAATGATCTAAACCAAGCTATTTTACATTTATTTAATTTATATGATTTAGACGTAAATGAGGCAATTAATTTAGAGATTGCAGACAAAGAAAATGCCGATCTGATAATATCTTTTAACTTACCTTCTAATAATATCCTAGAGAATAACATGGCTTTAATTATGCCTTTAACTTTACTTTCTAATGTGGTTTTAGAAAGAACAGATGAAAGTATAAAGACTAGAAGATTAAAACATGTAAATACTAAAGATTTAGAATACTTTTTGAAATTTTTGTTTGGTTACGATCAGTTTAGGCCATATCAGGAAGAGGGCATTAAACGATTATTAGCTGGTAAGCGAACGGTTATGTTACTGCCTACAGGCAGTGGTAAAAGCATAGTTTACCAGTTAAGTAGTTTGTTGCTTCCTAAAACTTCAATTATTGTGGCACCAATTGTATCTTTAATCGATGACCAAGAGTTTAATCTAAGACGTAATGGTATAGATTTATTTTTAGGCTTAAATTCACAACTTGATACTAAGAAGAAAATGGAAGCCATGTTAAGGCTTAAAAGTGGTAACTTAAGTGGCATAATTGTATCTCCTGAAAAATTATTGCAGATAGATTTTTATGAGAGCTTATTAGATCTTGATAGGAAAAATGGTTTATCTATTGTGGCTATAGATGAAGTGCATTGTGTTTCTGAATGGGGTCATGATTTTCGACCTAGCTATATTGGAGCAATTAGAATTTTGAAGAATCTAATTATGCCAGGGAGTTATAGAAAGCGACCCTTAGGTTATATCGGGCTTACCGGTACGGCATCGCCACGAGTGTTAAAGAGTGTATTATCTGATCTAGGTATTAATGAAGACGATGCTTTAATCTTACCTAAAAATTTTGATCGGCCTGAAATAAAATATCATGTTGAGATTTCATCGGATTTTCGTGAAAAGGGCGAACGTCTAAAAGATTATCTTACGGATTTTATGCCTTGTTATTTTGGTAAATCTTCACCAATGGAATTTTACCGTAGAGAGGGAATCGGTAATGGTCTAGTATTTAGTACAAAAGTAAATGGCGGATTTGGCGTAGTACATCTTAGAGACTTAATTAGTATGACAAGCTTATTTAAGAGCGTTGGAGTGTATAGTGCTAGTGAACCTTATAACTACCGGGTTGACTCTGCAAAAACGCTTACGTGGAATGATATCAAGGTTAGGACGATGTATCGCTTGCGTAATGGCTATTATAAAGTGTTAGTTTGTACAAAAGCTTTTGGCATGGGTGTAGATAAATCAGATATTCGTTTTACGATTCATTCTGCGCTTCCAGCATCTATTGAAGAATATTACCAAGAAGCTGGAAGAGCTGGTAGGGATCGTCAGGATGCGGTTAGTATTGTTTTGCCAACCGTGTCACAACCAGATATTATAGATGAATTGCTTTCAATGGGGACATCTTTAAATAAGATTAAGAGCTTTTTGAGTGATAAGAAGCGTCCAAAGATCGGTGATTTAGAGACTGTGCTTTATTTCCATGTTAGTGGCTATAAGGACAAAGATATGGATTTGAAGGCTCTAGAGCTTATCTTAAAAGATGTTGAATTGTCTTTAAATAAGAAAGCAGAAAAGACCTTAATAGTAAGAAGTGGGCAGAAGTTTATGATAGAAACTGCTCTTTCACGCCTAATCCAGATAGGGGCATTAGATTATTATCTAGTTAAAGGGACTAAATACCGGTTGTTCTTTAATCGGATATCAGATAGGCATTTAATCAATAGTTATTTTAGGTTAATTACTAATTTTAGAGCGGTTTTTGTATCTAAAAGAGTTGGTAAATTAAAAGAAGCTTTAAAATACGGTAATAATGCTAATAAAAAAGTTGAAACAGCTTTTAAATATTTACTTAATTTTGAATACAACATTATTGAAAAGAGTAAACGTCAAGCGATTCGTTCTTGTTATGAATTATTTAATGAAGCGAATAAAATCAAAAATGCTAAAGAACAAGATCGGTTTATAAGAAGTTACATTAATAGCTATTTAGACATGCCACATAAAGGTTTATTAAAAGATATCTTAGATAGTAAGGATGAACTTAAAGCTTATATAGAAAAGATATCCAGTGAAGAATTTAAAGAGATACTAAATAATAAGCAACTTGTTTACCAGTTATGGGCGGAAGTAAATCATGTTTTGCTTGACGCACCAGATAGTTTAGCGATGTATTTATTAAATAATCTTAGCCTATTTGCCCGAGGTAAAAAGGTTAATGTTGATGTGTTTAGTTCTACTGTTAAGGAGCTAAGTGGGGAGTATAAAGATAAGGCTACTATTTATGAAGCTTTAGCAAAAACTGCAAATATTCTTTCTTATCTTACGAATGAGGCTGACTCAATTAAGTTTATTGATAATTTAATGCAAGATTTTCTTTCTTGAAACTTTGGACTTAGATTTGTAAAGCACTGTCGTTCTGAATTTTTAGAACTTACGGAACTTAGTCTAGTTGAATACCAGTTTAGAAAAGATAAAGGAAATCAAGAGGAAGAAAAATAAATGAGTAAACTTGTATATAACCGAGTGGTTTTAGTTAAAAGATTACTAGCTGAATTAAAAATTCTAGTTAATAAAAACCTAAAAGAAAGAGAAGTTTTAAGAAAACTTCAAGAAATTAGAGATAAACAACAAGAGCTTTTAGATGAATTAGAGAGTAACTTGGATGCTAAAAAGCTAAGTGAGGCGATTATCCTAGTTGATTCGTTTAAAAATGACTTGGAAGAATATTATGAAGAACAAGTAGAAATTAAAAATAAAATTAATTTAATTTTTATTTGAGGGGCAATTTTAACAGTACTTTTTCTAGTACGAATGTTCTCTTAGCACTCATTTGACTAGAGTGCTAGACTTGGTTATTATAACTACATGATAACTGAACGACAAAGTGCTATTTTATGTTCAATTATTGAGCAATATGCTGAGATTGCTTCTCCTGTTGGAAGCGTGATGCTAGCAAAACTTTTTGATGTTTCTTCAGCGACTATTCGTTCTGAAATGGCAAAACTAGAAGATATGGGGTATATATTTCATCCGCACACTTCTGCTGGAAGAATTCCGACAGATAAAGGGTATCGATTTTATGTTAATACTCTAGCTGAAAAACGAGCTGATGAAATTGTCAGAAAAGATCGTGGCGTAAAGGCAATTGAGACTATTGCGTCTTCGGATGATTCGTTTATGCGGGCGATAAAAGCAACAGCGGATAGCTTAGCAGAGCTAACTGGTAATTTATCTTTAGCTACAATTGGTGACCACCTATATGTATCTGGTGTTAGTAATTTATTTAATCAGCCAGAGTTTTATGATCGGGAGAATGTACTAGCTATTGCAAGATTGATAGATAATCTAGAACCTTGGCTTAAAGAAGCAAATCCCAGCATGCCACTTAATGTGTTTATTGGTACAGAAAATCCAATTGGCAAAAGTTCAGATGCTAGTTTAATTATTGCAAAATTTAGTTCACCATATAGTGATAGAAGTTATATTGGAGTCTTAGGATCGACAAGACAAGATTATCTAAAGGTTCTAAGATTAGTTGGACATGCTGGACAAGCTCTGGAAAAGACATTTAAAAGACCAAGAATAGGAGGATAAGATGAAAAAAGATAAGAAAGAAAAAGCTGAAGAGTTAGAAAAAAAGATAGAAGAACTAACAAATGATTTAATTCGAACACGAGCTGATTTTGAAAATTATCGCAAGCGAGTTGAATCAGAAAAAGAACAAGCAAAAGTTGTTGCTAAATCAGCAATTATTTCAAAGCTACTGCCAATTATCGATGATATTGAACTTGCTATTTCATATGCCCCAGAGAATTTAAAAGATAATCCATGGGTTAAGGGTGTAAATAAACTATCTTTAAAGCTTGAAACATCTTTATCTAATTTAGGTGTTAAGACAATCGATGCTAAGAGCAATACTACTTTTGATCCAAAATTACATGATGCTATTTCAATGGATGATTCTTCTGAAGGTGAAGAAGAAATTATATTAGAAGAATTACGTAAGGGGTATTTATATAATGATGCAGTAATTCGTCCAAGCATGGTAAAAGTTGGTTTTAGAAATAAAGAAACAGAAGCAAAGGAAGAGGATAAGTTAAAGTCGGGAACTAAAACTGAATCTGAAGTTAAAATAGATAACTTAGAAGGTGCTGAAAATAATAAAAAAGAAAATAATTAGCAGTGTTGACAGTAGAGTGCTAAATGTCTATTATAATAAATAGTTAGCAATCGCATAGATAGAGTGCTAAAAACTGAATTAGATTTTTAAAATTAATAAATAGGAGGATAGAAAGTGGGTAAGATTATTGGAATCGACCTTGGAACCACTAACAGTGCTGTTGCATACATGCTAGCTGGTAAACCAGAAATTATTACTAACAAAGAAGGAAATCGTACAACACCAAGCGTAGTAGCCGTAAACAAGAACGGTGAACGTTTAGTTGGCCAAGTTGCACAACGACAACGTGTAGTAAATCCAAAGAATACGATTTATGGTGTAAAGCGTTTGATTGGTCGTAAGTTTAAGGACAGTGAAGTTCAAAAAGATATTAATATTGTGCCATACGATATTGTTGCAAAAGGCCAAAACGTTGCTGTAAAGATGGGAGATAAAGAATATACTCCTGAAGAAGTCTCAGCAATGATTTTGTCAAAGATTAAAGCAGATGCTGAAAGCTACTTAGGTGAAAAAGTTACTGAAGCTGTAATTACTGTCCCTGCTTACTTTGACGACTCACAACGCCAGGCAACTAAAGATGCTGGTAAGATTGCTGGTCTTGAAGTTAAACGTATTATTAACGAACCAACAGCTGCAGCTTTAGCTTATGGACTAGAAAACGGTAAAAATGACCAAACAATTGCTGTCTTTGACTTAGGTGGAGGTACCTTTGATGTTTCAATTCTAGAACTTGGTGATGGTGTTTTTGAAGTTAAATCAACTAATGGTGATACACACTTAGGTGGTGAAGATTTCGATAACCGAATTGTTAACCACTTTATCGATGAATTCAAAAAACAAGAAGGTATTGATTTAACTAACGATTCAGCTGCTATGCAACGTCTAAAAGACGAAGCTGAAAAAGCCAAGAAAGAGTTATCTTCGACATCTGAAGTAGACATCAACTTGCCATTCATTACTGCAGATGCTTCTGGTCCAAAACACTTTGAATATAAACTAACCAGAACTAAGTTAGAAGAAATGGTATCGGATCTTATTGATCGCTTAGCTGAACCAGTTGAAAAAGCTATGAAAGATGCTGGTTTAGAATTTAAAGATATTAATGAAGTTGTCTTAGTTGGTGGTATGACTCGTATGCCAGCAGTTCAAGAAAAAGTAAAGCAATTATTTGGTAAAGAACCAATGAAGGGTGTTAACCCAGATGAAGTCGTAGCCGTTGGTGCTGCTATCCAAGGTGGTGTTTTGACCGGTGATGTTAAAGATGTGCTTCTTCTAGACGTTACACCTTTGTCTTTAGGTATTGAGACTATGGGTGGAGTTAGCACGAAGCTTATCGAACGAAATTCAACTGTGCCTGTTTCAAAAAGCCAAGTATTTTCAACCGCTGCAGATAACCAGCCACAAGTTGAAATTCATGTTCTTCAGGGAGAGCGTGAAATGGCAAACGATAACAAATCATTGGGAAGCTTTGTACTAGATGGTATTGCTCCAGCACCACGTGGTGTGCCACAAATTGAAGTTACCTTTAATATTGACGCAAATGGTATCTTGAATGTTAGTGCAAAAGATAAAGGAACTGGTAAAGAGCAATCTATTACCATTACTGATTCTGGAAACATGAGCAAAGAAGACATTGAAAAAGCACAACGTGAAGCTGAAGCTCATGCTGAAGAAGATAAGAAAAAGCGAGAAGCTATTGATGCTCGTAACAATCTTGAAAGTGCTATTTACCAAGCTAAGAAGATGCCAGATGAATTTAAAGACAAGATTACAGATGAAGATAAAAAAGCTATAGAAGATGCAGTAAAAGCCGCTGAAGAGAAATTAACCTCTGAAAGCAAGGATGAATTAGAAGCTGCAGCCAAAGCTCTTCAAGACGCAATTATGCCAATTGGTGCAAAGATGTATCAAGAAGCAAGTAAAGAACAATCTACTGATGCTAAAAGCGAGGACAAAAAAGATGGTCCTGTCGAAGGCGAAGTAGTTGACGAAGACAAGAAATAATCAAAGATTATTTGAAGGTAAACTAAGCGGTTTTTTGACCGCTTAGTTTTACCTTGAAAAGCAGTAAGATATAATAAAGGATATGCAGAAACATCATGCACGAAAACAAATAAGAAAGTTTGATGCAAAAGTTGGATTTTATGTAAATAAATTACCAAGATCTTTAGATACTTTCATGCGTTCTTTTACATTCTTAGGCAATCCAGGTCCTTTTATGATAGTTTGGGCGGCTCTAGTGGTTTTTGGCTTTATGATGGACAGCAAACAAATTCTGATCTTAGCTTTAGTTGCGATATTAAGTATCTTATTGATTTTATTGCTTAAAAGGATAATAAAACGTAGCCGGCCAAAGACAGCTTATGTTATAGAAGCTAATTTAAAGGATTTTAGTTTTCCAAGTGGACATTCTGGTGGATCACTTGCAATTTATGGAGCTTGGGGACTTACGGTAGCACTTCTTATTAATCCTTTAACTTGGTGGGCTTACGTGTTAATGGGAATATTCTTTCTTGTACCATTTATTGTTGGTGTATCTAGAGTATATTTAGGTGCACATTTTCCCGCTGATGTTATAATGGGTTGGCTAATATCTAGTGTTGGACTTTATATCTCTTATTGTTTAGTTGGGCTGTAAGCAGAAGCATTTTAGCACTCTTGAAAGTAGATTGCTAATTAATTAGAATTGGAATAGAAATTATGAGTAAACGAGATTATTATGAGGTTTTAGGTGTTTCTAAAACAGCATCTAGTGATGAAATTAAGAAAGCTTATAGGAAGCTTGCTATTAAATATCACCCAGATAAAGAGGGTGGTTCTGAAGAGAAATTCAAAGAGATTAATGAAGCTTATGAAGTCTTAAAGGATAGCGATAAAAGATCACGTTATGATCAATTTGGTCATGCTGGAGTTGGTGGTAATGGCTTTTCTGGTGGTAATCCTTTTGAAGGCTTTAACTATAGTAACTATGGTGGCTTTGCCCAAGGTTTTGATTTTGATATTTCAGATATTTTTGGCGACATCTTTGGTGGCGGAAGTAGTAGAAGAAGCCCAGAAGAAAACCGAGGTGCCGATTTAGCAGTTAGAATAGTTTTAACTTTTGAAGAATCAATTTTTGGAACTGAAAAAACTGTAAAATATGATGCTGATCGGGTCTGTGAAAATTGTCATGGTACAAAATGTGAACCCGGTCATAAGATGAAGACTTGTCCAACCTGTAATGGTACTGGCCAGGAAATTAAGGTCGTTAACTCAATTTTAGGACAGATTCGGCAGAATATGACTTGTTCTACCTGTCATGGCACAGGACAAATTCCAGAAAAGCCTTGTTCAGTTTGTCGTGGTAAAGGTGTACAAAAAGAAAAGGTTGAACTTACTGTTAAGATTCCAGCTGGTATTATGGATGGTGCTTCTATTCGTATTACTGGTAGAGGATCGGACGTTGCGGGTGGTACATCTGGAGACCTTTACGTAAGAGTGGACGTAAAAGCACACAAGAAATTTACTAGAGAAGGAGATTTGATTCTATCTAGCCAGAAGATTTCGATGATAGATGCGGCACTTGGTAGTGTAGTTGATGTTGAAACTATTGAT
>SDRK01000017.1:0-561 GCA_007845205.1 TM7 phylum sp. oral taxon 350 | reverse complement strand
GTTGGTACGCAAAGTGGTACAGATTTTAAATTGTCTAATCATGGCGTACCAAGAGCCTCTGGAAGTAGTCGTGGCGCTCATATTGTAAGAATTATTGTAGAAACTCCAACTAAGCTTAATAGAAAGCAAAAAGAAGCCCTAGAGGCTTATAAGAAGGCTACTAAAAAAGGATTATTCTCCTGATAGGATCTTGCCATGAAAGAGGCTGTAATTGGTCGCTCGGTAAAAGTGAGATTTTGCTCTAAAGAAGGTCCTAGAGTACCAGCAAAGGTTGATACTGGTGCAAGAATGTCTGTAGTGGATGCTTCGAATATTGTTCTACTTAAAAATGGTGATTTAAAATACACTTTATTTCATCCAGGATCTAAATATTACACTAGTGAACGTTTAGTTGCTAAAAAAGGTGAATATACAGCGACAGTAGTTTCTAATTCTTTTGGACAAAAACAGATTCGTTATAAGGTAAAAATATCTGTAGGTTTTGCTGGACGTCGCAGAGTAGCTTATCTTACTCTAGCTAATCGGGAGAACAATAGTTACAAGGTACTAATTGGTGTAAAT
>SDRK01000016.1 GCA_007845205.1 TM7 phylum sp. oral taxon 350 | reverse complement strand
AAGAGAGAAAGAAGAAAAACTAAATGAGCTAATGATGAATGTACCAAACATGATCTTTGATGACGTGCCTTTAGGAGATGAAGAAGATTCTGTTGTTGTTAAGACGGTTGGTGACACCAAAACTGGTGCCAAAGACCACCTTGATTACTGCGTAAAACGTGATTGGGTAGATTTCGATCGCGGTGCAAAAGTTGCAGGAACTAAATTCTACTATCTAAAAGGTGATTTAGCTTTACTTGAAAATGCAATTACTCAATATGCTTTAAACTTCTTAATAAAAAAAGGCTTTCGTTTTATGACGGTGCCGCATATGGTATCTTCTAGGGTCCTTACGGGTACTGGATTCGCACCACGTACTAGTGACCAAAATGATGGTTACTTTGTAGAAGGTGAAGATTTGGCTCTGATTGCAACAGCTGAGATTCCTTTGACTGGTTATCACGCGGATGAAATTCTAGACGAAAAAGATTTGCCACTCTTTTATGTTGGATATAGTCCATGTTATAGGAAAGAGGCGGGAACTTATGGAAAACATACCAGAGGTTTGTTTAGGGTACATCAGTTCAATAAGCTTGAGATGTATGCATTTACTACTCCTGAAATGAGTAAAGAGATACACGAAAAGATTTTGGCATTAGAAGAAGAAATTTGGCAGAATTTAGGTATTTCTTATCACGTGATTAATATCGCAGCTGGAGATTTAGGTGCACCAGCAGCAAAGAAGTATGATATCGAATATTGGTCAAAAGTAGATGGTAAGTACCGAGAACTAACTAGTTGTTCTAACTGTACAGATTTTCAGGCAAGGAACCTAAATATTCGAGTTAGAAGAAAAGATGGTAAGATAGAGACTTTACACACACTAAATGGTACAGCAGTATCTCTAGCTAGGGCATTGGTTGCGATTATTGAGAATCATCAGGATGAAAATGGAAAATTAGTAATACCTGAGGTTTTGCGCCCATACATGGGTGGTAGAGAAACAATTTAAGGTGTTGCTATCAAAAAGTTTAAAATAATAGATAAAAGATTTGTTAACAAGATTAAATAAACAAAATAAGAATAGGAGGGAAGAATGATTTCTCTTGAGATTAGCGGACAACAATATGAATTAAATGAGCGAGTTGAAAAATATGTCAATCGAAAGATCGGTGGCTTAGACAAGTATATCTCTCGTCATGCTAGAAAAAGCGTTACAGGAACTGTTAAATTACGTCAGATAGATGGCGATAAAGGTAATAAGTATGAAGTAGAAGCGATGCTTGTTTTGCCTGGAAAGAGACAAGTTATTGCACTTGATCAGGCACCAAATATTTTTGCAGCTGTTGATATTGTTCAGACTAAGTTATTAGGTCAAATTAGAAAATACAAAATTGAGCATAATGACCATTTAGGTAAGCGCGGAATGCTTAGTCGAATTAAAAACAAAACACGTTCTTTCTTTTATAAAGAAGAATATAAAGACGAAGATTAATAATTCTTTAAATAAAATAGAGCTATAAACTAAGCTCTATTTTATTATTTTCTATTTATTGGAATTATCGTTTTTCTTTATACTGTTATCCTTGGTTAGTCTAGGAATAGCTTTGATTTAAGGTTATACTAGATGAAGAAAATATATACTGTATTTGTAGTAATGAGGGGTTTTATTAGATGAATAGACAGAAAGCTTTAACTAAAGTTTTTGGTGATCCACAGGCTAGGATTTTAAAAAGGCTAAGAAAAAAGGTTGAGCAAATTAATAAGCTTTCTGACAAATATGAAAAAATGTCAGATGATGAGCTAAAAGCACAGACACCTTTACTTAAAAAGAAACTTAAGAAAAAAGGTGTAACTTTAGATACTATTTTGCCAGATGCTTTTGCTTTAGTGAGAGAAGCTGCAAAGCGTACTGTTGGTATGCGACACTTTGATGTGCAGTTAATTGGTGGTATTGCCCTTCATGAAGGTAATGTTGCAGAAATGAAAACCGGTGAAGGCAAGACCTTGGTTGCGACCTTACCAACTTATCTTAATGCTTTATCTGAAGAAGGTGTACATATCGTAACTGTAAATGACTATCTTGCTCAGCGTGATGCTGGTTGGATGGGTAAGATTTATGATTTCTTGGGCCTTAGCACCGGTGTGATTATTAACGAGGCATCTTTTATTTATGATGAATCTTTTAAGAATGAAGATCATGAAGATCCTAGGATGCAAAAGCTACGACCTTGTACCAGAAAAGAAGCTTATATGGCAGATATTACTTATGGTACAAATAATGAGTTTGGGTTTGATTATCTAAGAGATAACATGGTTAATGAAGTTGAGCTTCTAAGACAGCGAGAGCTTAATTTTGCCATTATTGACGAAGTAGATTCTATTTTGATCGATGAAGCTAGAACACCTCTTATTATTTCAGCTCCATCTGAAGAAAACCCAGAGCCTTATTACAAGTTTGCTAAAATCATGGCAAAACTAATTCCAGAAGATTATATTTTAGATGAAAAACGACGTAGCGTCTCGCTATCCGATACTGGTGTAGAAAAGGTCCAGAAAATGTTAGGTATTACTAATCTATATAGTCCGGATCATATTAAGAGTGTTTATCATGTGGAGCAGGCTTTAAGAGCTCAGACTTTATTTGTAAGAGATAAAGACTATGTTGTTACTAATGATGGTGAAGTAATTATTGTTGATGAACATACTGGTCGCTTGATGCAGGGACGTCGTTATAACGAAGGGTTACATCAGGCAATTGAAGCTAAAGAAAATGTTCCAGTTTTGCAAGAAAGTATGACACTTGCTACGATTTCCTTCCAGAACTATTTCCGTTTGTATAAGAAGTTATCTGGTATGACAGGTACCGCATTCACTGAAGCTGAAGAGTTCCAGCAGATCTATTCATTAGATGTTATTCAAATTCCTTCTAATAAAGATGTGAAGCGTGTTGATCACGACGATCTTATCTTCAGAACCGAAAAAGCTAAAATCGCTGCGATAGTTGATTCAATTAGAGAACATCACGAAGCAGGGCGTCCAGTACTAGTTGGATCAGGTTCGATTGTTAAAAATGAATTATTAGCATCGGCATTAGACGAAGCAAAATTGCCATACCAAATGCTTAATGCTAAGAACAATGAAAAAGAAGCAACTGTGATTGCTAAAGCTGGACAAAAAGGCGCAATTACTTTAGCAACCAATATGGCAGGACGTGGTACAGATATCGTGCTTGATCCTGAAGTTAAAGAACTAGGTGGATTAGTTGTGATTGGATCAGAAAGGCACGAATCAAGGCGAATCGATAACCAGTTACGTGGTCGTTCTGGACGCCAGGGAGATCCTGGGGAGAGCCAGTTTTATGTATCAACTGAAGATGATCTGATGCGTATTTTCCAAGGGGAGAGAATTGCTAGTTTAATGTCGCGCTTAGGTGTTGACGATGAAATGGCAATTCAAAATAAAGCAATTACTAAAACCTTAGAAAATGCTCAAAAACGAGTAGAAGGTTATCATTACGACTCACGTAAGAATGTTGTCCAATACGATAATGTGATTAACCGTCACCGTAAAGTGGTCTATTCAATGCGAAAGAAGATCTTAAAAGGTGAAGACATTCGAAAAGAGATTTTAGGATTAATCAAGACGGAAGTTAATGAAATAGCAGCTCTTCCAGCTAAGAATAATCCAGAGTTTGTAGATGACTATATTCGAGTCTTTGGAGCAGAAAAAGATGAGGTTATAAAGATAGGTGCGATTAAGAAAGATAAGCAACGTCTAAACGAAGCCTTTAAAGAAGCATTAAGACTCTATGAAGAGCAAGAAGAAAACCTTGGCTCTGATGTAATGCGTAAGGTAGAGCGCGAAGTCTACATGCAAGTGTTAGACATTCTTTGGATGCAGCATCTTGAAAATATGCAACACCTAAGAGAGGGAATCAACTGGCGCAGTGTTGGACAAAGAGATCCATTAGTTGAATATCGAGTAGAATCGCAAAAACTTTACGATGGACTTCAAAGGGCTCTACGAAATGAAGTACTTCGGGCGATTTATCATGTTAGATTAAATGATGTTGTCGCAAAACAGGAAGAAGAGCATGATACGGAACTTACGAGAATGGCAGAAGGATCAATCGCTGGCGTAAATGAGATTACATCAGGTGAAAAGAACCGAGATGAAGATTTTTCGACTAAACCTAAAAAAGCAAATTCTGAAAATTATAAAAAGAATATTGCTAGAAAAAAGAAAAAAGCTAAACGCCAGAATCGTAAGAAACGACGTTAAAGTAATAGCTAAAAACTATTAAAATTTAAGTAACTAATTAAGTGATATTCTTAATGTTATTAAAATCTAAAAATTGTTAATCAAGGTAAAAGCTAGAGATAAGACTGAAAAATGAGCGAGCATAAAGTAGAAGAAGTGAAATTAAAAAATGGTGCTAGAGGACTTTTAATAGATATACCTAATGCTACTGTAATGAATTTTCATTTCCATTTTCGTGCTGGTTCATGCTATGTCAAAGATAAAGAAATTTATGAAACTGCCCATTTGATGGAGCATATGGCTTTTGGTTCTAACTCTAAATATCGTTCTGAGGCGGATTTTCAGGCTGAGTTTGAAAAGAACGGTGCAATAAATGATGCCTATACTTCGGATCAGTCAATGTTGTATGTCACGGAATGTGCTGATTTTGAATGGGATCGCATCCTTGATATGCAAGAATTAACGATTTGCCATCCTCGATTTATTGAAGAGGAATTAGAATCAGAGAAGGGTAATGTTAGGAGTGAACTAACTGGTTATTTAAACGAAAGAAATCGACTAGTCTGGACTCGTATTCGCCAGATGACAATGCCAAGCTTTTTATCTTTAAGACAGAGATTACAAACTATTAATAATATAAAAGTTACTGATATTAGAGCTCATCATAAGAGGACGCATACTAGTGATAATATGCGTTTTGTGATCGCTGGTAACTTAATGGGTCGAAAAAGTGAGATTAAACGAAAATTAGAGGAGTGGCCTTTAAAACGTGGCGAACGTTTTAAAGCGCCAGATGCTGATATTTATTCTTTTTCTTCACCGGCTTTAATTAGGCGTAAAGAATCGGCAAACTTGTCTTTTGGTTTTAGCTTTTTTATTCCAAGATCGCTAGATCAAAAAGAGACGGATGCTATGGGTATCTTAAATCATATTCTTACCGGCACACTTCATTCTGGTATCTTAGGTGAGGCAAGAAAAAAGGGTTTAGCTTATGTAATGGGATCGGAATGTTATGTTAATCACGATAATACCTCTTGGGATTTTGGTGGTGATGTTAATAAAGAATATATGGATGCTTTATTTGATATTGTTGTGAAGAAAATTCAAGATATTGCTGATGGTAAATTAAGCGAAAAACATTTAGAGGCTGCTAAAAATTATGCTCTAGGTAGACATCAGATGGGGGCTCAAACTGTAGGCCAAATTAGCGATTTTTATAATACAGCTTATTTCTCTGAAGACAAGATATTAGATTATAAGAATGTGCCAAAACGTATTGCTGGTGTTGATGTTGATACGATAAAACGAATTGTTAGAGAATTTATTAAAGAAAATCGAATTGCTTTTGCTGGTGTAATGAATGGTGAACGTAAGGAGCTTGATTCAATTTATGCAAAATTTAGCAAGCTAAACGTTAAATAAAATGGAAAAGCTAAAGAAAGATTTAGAAAACTTATTAGATGAAGTAATTGCTTCGTATAATGCTCTTAAAATAGACGAAAAAATAGAAGAGCTAGCTTCTATTGATGAAAAGTTAGCGGATGGAGGTATTTGGGCTAATCCAACGTATGCTCAAGACATTACAAAAAGAGCTAAATTTTTAAGAAAAGATACCGATGAATGGTCGACTTTGAAGGTGCAGGTTTCAGACTTAATAGAGCTGCTTAGTTTGTGTGATGAGTCAATGAAAGATGAGCTATCTGCGCAATATGAAGCTTTAGAGAAGACTTATTTAAAGTTAAAAAAAGATTTGCTTTACCAGGGTGAGTTTGATGATAAAAGTGTAATTTTAAGATTATCTGCTGGAGTTGGTGGTACTGATGCCCAAGATTTTACTGAGATGCTAGAACGAATGTATATTCGTTATGCTGAAAAAAATGGCTTAGAGGTTGATGTAGTAGATAGATCAAGTGGTGAGCAAGCGGGAATAAAGTCATCGATTTTAGAAATATCTGGCAATTATGTTTATGGCAAACTAAAAGGCGAGCATGGTGTACATCGCTTAGTTAGGCTAAGTCCTTTTAATGCGGATAATCTAAGACAAACTAGTTTTGCTTTGGTAGAGGTTCTACCTAAGATAGATGATGCTAAAGAAGTTGAAATTAATCCTGAAGATTTAAAGATTGATGTTTATAGATCGAGCGGTAAAGGCGGACAAAGTGTTAATACGACCGATTCAGCTGTTAGGATTACGCACTTACCAACAAAAATAGTAGTAGCGATTCAAAATGAACGTTCTCAATTACAAAATAAAGAGATGGCCTTAAAGATCCTAAGATCTAAATTAAGGCAATTACAATTAGAGCAGAAGGCTAAAACGATTGCTGAGTTAAAAGCAGGTAAGTCAGCGGATTGGGGACAACAAATTAGAAATTACGTGCTTCATCCATATTCATTAGTTAAAGATACTCGCACGAAATATGAAGAATCTAATCCACAATCTGTTTTTGATGGTAATTTAGATGGTTTCATCGATGCTTATCTAGAATGGCTAGCTTTATCTGTTTAAGCATAAGCTACAATAATGTTATAATTTTAGTTGATGATATTACTAGATAGGGTAACGAAAAACTATTCTAAAGATTCAGGCGAACCTGCTATTAATAAGGTTAGTTTGCATGTTGCACCAAAAGAATTTGTAATTTTGATCGGTAAGTCTGGTGCTGGTAAATCTACTTTATTAAAACTTTTAACGCGTGAGATTAAACCAGATTCTGGGAAGATCGTAGTTGGTGGTATTGACTACGATGACTTGGCGGACAAACACATACCTTTGTTGCGCCGAAAAATTGGAGTGGTTTTCCAGGATTTTAAATTACTTCCGAAGAGAACTGTTTATGAGAATATCGCCTTTGCTCTTGAAATATCCGGAATGTCGAATCGAGAAATTAAAGGTGCTGTACCAAAAGTCATAGATATTGTTGGTTTAACTGGTAAGGAAAATAAATTTCCAAATCAGTTGTCTGGTGGTGAAAAGCAGCGTGTAGCGATCGCAAGAGCTATCGTGCGCCAGCCAAAAATTTTAATTGCAGATGAGCCAACTGGTAACTTAGACCCAACCAATACTTGGGGTATTGTAAGACTGCTTGAAAAGATTAACCGTTACGGTACAACAGTATTGCTTACTACACACAATACGGAGATAGTAAACCGATTAAAGAGACGTGTGCTTACGATTGAAAATGGTTCAATAGTGTCAGACCAATCAGAGGGTAGTTATAAATAAAGAAAAGAAAGATGTCTAAGAAGGGTAAGAAGAATAGGAAAAAGATGGCAAGAGAAAGACAACGAAGAAGAAAATGGAATACTTTCTTGCGTATGGTGAATTACGGTATTCGTAATATCACAAGAAATCTTTGGCTAACTTTAGCTGCTGTCGCTATTATGGTGATTACTTTAGCTGTTATTTTATCTACTGTATTAGTGTCTGTTGCTTCAAGCGACACAATTAAATTAATTAGTGATAAGGTTGGAGCTTCTATCTACATCAAAGCTGACGTTTCAGAAAAAGATAGGAAAGAGATGCAAGATAAATTGTCTAGTTTAGACAATGTAAAAAGCGTTGAATTTATTTCAGCAAAGCAAGCAAAAGAAGACTTTGCAAAACGAAATTCTAATAACAGCGAAAGATTAAAAGCTTTATACGAAGCTACTGACCGATTTCCTGCAACCTTTAGAATTATTTTAGAGGATATTAAAGATTTCAAATCTTTAGATAACTTTGTTAAGACGGATGAGACTTATAAAAAGAACCGTTCTGAACAAGATCCTTCTTTTGAAGATAAATCTAATAGTAATACGGTAGAGAAAATTGGTAGAACGATTAATGTAGTGCAAAAAGCAGGATTTGCTCTGGCTATTGTATCGATCTGTTTAGCTATCTTAATTGTCTTTAATACAATTCGTATGGCAATCTTTAACCGACGTGATGAAATTGAGATGATGAAGCTAATTGGTGCCAGTAGAAGTTTTATCCGTGGTCCATTTATTGTTGAAGCTATTGTCTATGGAATGATTTCAGCTTTAGTGTCGACAATTGCTGTAGCGATTGGAACCTTATCTATAAGAGATAAATTAAGTAATTATGGCATTGGGATGGATCGTGTATCTCAATTACTTACTGTTTACATTGGACTTGTTTTACTGTTTATGCTATTAATAGGTGCAGTAATAGGAATGATTTCATCTTTCTTAGCAACTAAGAAACACTTGAAGATTTAACCTATAAATAGAAAAATAAACATAATTTTATTAAACTCACCACGAAAAATACATAGGAGGTAACGACTATGAAACGACAATTTAAGAAAATGTCTAGAAAGAAAATAGTTTTTCTTTTTGCTATTTTTGTATTTGGAGTTTCAGCTCCAATTCAGATTATTGCATCTAATGCTTACGCAACTAATTACGAAGCACAATTAAAGAAGCTACAGGCAGAGATTGATGCTAATAATGAAAAGGCTAAGAAGAAAGCTGAAGAAGCTGGCTCATTAAAGAATGAGTTAGCTGTAATAGATGCTGAAAAATCAGCAGCCGAAGCAACGCTTTCTCGTATGAAAGTAGAGCATAAGAGAACAGAAGAAGAGATTAAAAAGGCTGAAGAAGATATTAAAAATAACAAGTTGTTATTGGGTGAAATGCTTGCTGAAATGCATATTCAGCAAAATGAAACTCCACTTCTTACTTTAGTTAAAGAAGATAACTTTGCTAAGCTTTTTGATGCCTTAGCGCGCCAAGATTCAATGCAAAGAGATATGGTTGAATCAACTAAAAAGGTTGAGAGCTTAAAGAAAGAACTTGAAGAGAAAGAAAAATTACAGAAGATCCAGTTAGTTAATCAGGAAAATGTAAAAAAGCAAATAATTGCAAAATCTAATGAAAAACAAGAGCTGATTAACAAAACAAAAGGTGAAGAAGCAAACTACCGAGCAGTTGTAGCTGAACGAGAAAATCGTCGAGCTGAGGTTATGAAACAACAACAGGCAGAAATTGAAGCAGCTATGCGACGAGCTGGTGGTAATAGCACCTATGTTAACAGTTTAGCTGGTGATTATCCTTGGAGCGGCGGCAATTGTTATGTAGATGGTAATGCTATGTCTCATGGTGGATCTAACGGTAATGGTGGTGATGGTAATGGCTATGGTTGTCGTCAGTGTGCAAGCTATGCTGCATGGCGAGCTCAAAAAGAAACTGGACGTAGCTTCTATGGATGGGGTAATGCTAATCAGTTCCCGTATACTGCAGCTAGCGCTGGATATGCAGTAGGGTCGACACCACGTGCTAAAGCACTAGGTGTGATATCTAGTGGATACTATGGCCACGTGGTATATATCGAAGAAGTAAGAGGCGGTCAGGTGCTAGTAGCGCAATATAACGCATGGCACAGTCAAGATCCAGGTTGGGGCAAATTCTCGCGTGAATGGGTACCAGCAAATACTTACGATAAATACATTTATCTATAAAGATCAAAATATTAGCTAGATAAGTTATAGAAGTAAAAATAGATAAGATTAAGGATAAAAATGGGTAAGTTTTACCCATTTTTGTTTATTAAAAGAATAAGCGTTTATAATAGATATTAGTTATTTATGGACACAAAAAAAGGAGGACGACGTTTGTCGAACTAAATATGGATAATGTCGCTAAATTAAGTAAAACTCCAAAGAGATTTTCAGGATTTGCTTTAGTTATAATGCTACTTTTAGGGGTTTTAGCTGGTTTTTATGGTGCTACTTATAAAGATAATATTCTAGATGTAGTTGCTAATGTTACTGGAGCTAAAAATCTAAAGCATGAAAAAGTGCCTAAAGAGGTTAGTGATAGACTAAATGAGGTCTACTCAAGATTAAAGATTTATTATAATGGCAAAATAGATGAAAATACTTTAGCGGATGGAGCAGCTAAAGGACTTGTATCTTCACTTGGAGACAAATACACGACTTATTTCTCGAAAAAAGAAACTGCTGAATTTAAGAATGACTTATCTGGATCGATTGGCGATGGAATTGGTGCAATGATTTCAATTCGCAACAATCTTCCAACTATAGTGTCGGTACTAAAAAATAATCCAGCAATTAAAGCAGGGCTTCTAAAAGGTGATGTTATTTTAAAGATTAATGGGGAAGATGTTACTAAAGATTCTTTAGATAGTGTAGTTCAAAAAATACGCGGTCAGGCTGGTACAACGGTAAAATTAGAAATCTTTAGGAATAATGAAAAAAAAGAATTTGCTATTACTAGAGAGACTATAAATAACCCTAGCGTTGAGACTAAGGTAGAAAACGGTGTTGGTGTCATGACGATTTCTCGTTTTGATGAAAAAACTGGAGAGCTTGCTAAAAACGCTGCCGAGAATCTATTACGACAAAATGTAAAGAGCATTGTGCTAGACCTAAGAGGTAACTCAGGAGGCTATCTGACAGCCGCTGAGAAGGTTGCTGGACTTTGGATTGGAGATAATGTAGCAGTTGTTGAGAAAAAGGCAAATGGTGAAGAGAAAAAAGATAAAGGCACAGCTAAAGATATCTTAAAAGATATGAAAACTATTGTCTTGGTAGATGGTGGATCGGCATCGGCGTCTGAGATTGTTGCTGGTGCTTTAAAGGACTATAAGAAAGCGGAATTAATTGGTGAAAAGACTTACGGCAAAGGAAGTGTACAAAGTTATCTAGATTTAGCTAATGGTGCAAGTATAAAAATAACAGTTGCTAAATGGTTTACTCCAGTTACTGATAAAAATATAGATGGTGAAGGCATTGAACCAAACTTAGTTGTGGAAAATACCCCAGAAGACATTAAACAATTAAAAGATAGACAGCTGGATAAGGCTCTAGAGCTTGCTAAATAGCATATGCTTATTGTAAATAAAATTAAATTTTAATAGGATAAAAGTAATGGAAGAAAAGAAAAGAATACTTTTAGTAGAAGATGACGAGACTTTGTCGGCAGTTTATCAGTCGAGACTAGAACTAGAGGGTTTTGATGTTAAAGCTGTTTATAACGGTGAGGACGCTTTAAGTGCAACATTAGAATACCATCCAGACCTTATTCTATTAGATGTTATGATGCCAAAGATTTCAGGTTTTGACGTTCTAGATATTTTAAAAAATACTCCCGAAACTA
This sequence comes from TM7 phylum sp. oral taxon 350, assembly GCA_007845205.1. Taxonomy (GTDB): domain Bacteria; phylum Patescibacteriota; class Saccharimonadia; order Saccharimonadales; family Saccharimonadaceae; genus SDRK01. Next base: position 2,219 of record SDRK01000016.1, on the reverse strand, counting down.
AAGACATTAGAGTAGTGATGTTAACTGCTCTTGGCCAGGAAAAAGACCGTAAGCGAGCAGAAGACTTGGGTGTAAATGAATATCTAGTTAAATCACAGGTTGTTATCTCAGATGTCGTAGAGCGCGTAAAACATCACTTAGGAATGAGTACGGATAGGCCTAATACTTCTTCTAATCTTAATAATCCTAATAGCCTTAATAATTCTTCTAATAGCTAGTAGCAAAAAATAAAGAATAAGAATAGAAAAATAGAGAATATAAAAAGATAAAGAATATAAAAATAACCCTTAAAGGGTTATTTTTAGTTTTAGATACCTGATTTAGTTTTTGCTATTATTCAACAACAACTTGTGTACGTCGTTCGGTTTTTCCAGTAAAGCGACGAGCTTTTACTTGTTTGAAACCAACTGTACCACTTTTTGCAGCGTGGATAGTGAAGTTGCGACTCATGTATGTACCTTCGCCTGCAATTTTAGTTGCACCTGTTTGACGCACTAATACTTCGCCTTCGTTGACTTTTTGTCCGCCGAATCTCTTTACACCAAGACGCTGTCCCGCATTATTGTGGACGTTCTTTGATGAACCACCAGCCTTGATTTTTGACATCCGTACTCCTTAAATTTAATATTTCAATAATTATCAAGAAGAGATTATATAGTAAATCATCTGAAAAAACAAGTTATTGCAGCCTTAAAACAAGGATATCTCTTGCCACAATTTGGTCTTTTCTAGCATAGATTAAAGTTTTGTCTAATACTTTTTTATAGCCAAGCTTTTCGAGCTTGAAAACAGTATTTAATCTAGTAAATGAATCTTTATGGTTTCTCCAAGCTGGAACTCCTAAACAAATAGTTGTGTCTTTAGATATTTGATCTTTCAAGTTACTTAAAAAACTAGATACTATATGGTCACAATTTTTACGTACTTCATCTAATTTAGCTTTGGATGGTATAGCACTAAATGGTTGTCCTAAATAAGTCTCGGTAGCGATAAGATTAGGAGTAGTTTGCCATTTATGGGTCATAGCATCTCCTTGTTCTAAGAATATTGAACTATCTAAGTGTTTTTTATCTGTTATCCAGTCAAGATTAATTTTTGTGTAATCGATCATTTTTTGGCTAAGATCGGTACCGTAGACTTTTAATCCCATAAGTAAAGCTTCTTGTAATAGTACACCAGTTCCACAGAAAGGATCTAAAAGTAGTTTATCTTTTGGTTCCTGATCACCTAAGGCGAGATTAATCATAATCTGAGCTAGTTTTGGTGGTAGCATGCCAACAAAAGCATCTCTTTTAGGGCGTTTTTGGTCACGCATAGCATACGCTGAGATATTTTGTACGCCTTCTAATTTGCCAACGATAATCTTATTTTGGTCTTTTACAATAATGAGTTCAATTTTGTTATCGCCTCTATCTAGCTTGTTATGAAAAGAGGTGGCAGAAGATAAATAGGGTAAATCTTGATTAGGTACGATTCTGATAGACGTATTATGCCTTTTTAGGCCTTTTTTAATAGCAAGTCCTAATTTATTTACATCTTTACTATTAAGTTTTAAATCATACGAGCTGATACCTAAAGTAATTTTCTTATCTTGGTTTTTAAACTCTTCTATTAAGGTGTTTTTTATCGTCTCACTAGCTTGGTGCCAATTGCTTCTATCGGTTCCTAGAAATAGTTTTGCAAGCTTAACAGTACCGCCAAGGCGGTCGATGTTCACATTATCTACATCTAAAAGACAAGCTTCTTTAGAGATTCTTGTTGCTTTATCTTTATAAATTCTTTGAAGCTCTGCAAAGCCTAGTTCTGGTTGTCTGCCAAGAATAGCAATATACATATTAAAAGTATACGAGTTACTGGTAATGGATGCTAGGTTAAAGATTAAGATTGAATATTCAAAGTGTAGGATTAATAAACATATGAGAATTAAGATAATAAAAATAAGAGAGAAAGAAAAACACGGAAATAGAGAAGTGGTGTTAGTAATTAAACAAAAAAATAAACCATAACCTTATTGACAATACATCAAGCTTATGCTATTATACTAATATGAAGTTATATTTATATAACTTCATACTCTTAGACAATTAAGAAAACTAAAATAACTAACAAGTGTATACGAGCGATTTAGCCCTGTGTACACAGGGTATTTTTATGTCTAAAAATACCCTGTGTACACAGGGTATTTTTATGTCTAAAAATACCCGTCCACTCTTACTTGT